>CBDURV010000023.1:0-15052 GCA_965369495.1 uncultured bacterium | reverse complement strand
TCTCGAAGCCGACGAAGATCGCCAGCACGAAGACCGTCAGGAGCATGATCAGATCGGTGCCCACTACTCGGTTCCTTCCTTGGCGGCGCCCAGCAGATCGAGGACGCGCGGCAGGATCACCTCGCCGTCCTTGGTCATCCAGGTGTCGCGGATGATCTCGTCCTCCGGATCGAGGACGAACTCCTTTTCCTTGTTGAACATGTTCGCCACGAAGTTGAAGACGTTCTTGGCGTACATCTGGCTCGCGTGGAAGGGCACCGTCGAGGGAATGTTCGACGGGCCGAGAATCGTCACGCCGTGCGCGACGACCGTCTCGTCCACCTTGGTCAGTTCGCAGTTGCCGCCGCGCTCGGCAGCGAGATCGACAATCACGGAACCGGGCGCCATGCCCTTGACCATCTCTTCCGTCACGAGAATCGGCGCCTTGCGGCCCGGGATCGCGGCAGTGGTGATGACCACGTCGTTTTCGGCCACGACGCGCAGCATCATTTCGCGCTGCTTGGCGTAGAAGGCCTCGTCCATCTCGCGCGCGTAGCCGCCTTCGCCCTCGGCGGTCTCGAGGTCCATTACGACGAACTTGCCGCCGAGGCTTTCGACCTGCTCCTTGACCGCGTCGCGCACGTCGTACGCACTCACGATCGATCCGAGCCGCTTCGCGGTCGCGATCGCCTGCAGGCCGGCGACGCCCGCGCCGACGACGAACGTGCGGGCGGGGCTGACTGTGCCCGCGGCGGTCATGAACATAGGGAAGAACTTGGGCAGCGTCGCGGCGGCCCAGAGCACGGCCTTGTAGCCGGCGACCGTGGCCATCGACGACAGGATGTCCATGCTCTGCGCGCGCGTGATGCGCGGAATGAGCTCCATCGAGAAGATGTTGGCGCCGGTGGAGGCCGCCTCCTTCACGAGGTCGGGACGGCTGAGCGGGTCGGCCGCGCCGATGATCAACTGCCCCTTGCGCATGTGCGCGAAGTCGGCGCCGCCCTCGTCGGGGTTGCCACCGAGGCAGCGCACCTGCGCGACGATATCCGCGGTCGCGAAGATGTCGTCGCGGGTGTCGATCAGCGTCGCGCCCTTGGCCTCGTAGGCTTCATCGGTGAAGCCCGCGTCCATTCCGGCGCCGCGTTGAATCAGGACCTCAAGGCCCCTTTTTTTGTAGGCCGCGACCGTGTCGGGCACGATCGCGACGCGCCGCTCACCGGGGAAGGTCTCTTTGACGGTTCCAACGATCATCTGCGCTCCTCGCTTAGAGCGGAATCGTACTGTCTGGCCGACCCGAATCCTAGCGACTACGATTGGGCGCGATGGGTACCGAATTGCTGGTTTTGCGCCACGCCAAGTCGAACTGGGGCGCGGGCATCGCGACCGACTTCGAGCGCACGCTCTCGCCGCACGGAATCGAGGCTGCGCCGCGCGTGGGGCGCTGGATCGCTGAGCAGCAGCTGGCGCCGGACTACATCTTCGCCTCGCCCGCGGTACGCACCCGCGAAACGCTGGCGCTGCTCCAAGAAGCGCTCGGCTCGGAGACTCCCACGCGCTGGGAGGACGTCATCTACGAGGCCTCGCTGGGGGAGCTGATCGAGCTGCTCCGCGAGCGCCCCGCCGAAGCGGATCGGGTTCTGCTGCTGGGGCACAACCCGGGGCTCGAACTGCTCATCGCATATCTGGATGACCGGGACGGTCCCACGCCGTTTCCGGCCGCCGCATTGGCGCATTTCCGCATGCCGGACGACTGGGGCGATTTACAGCGCGGATGCGCGGAGTTGGTCGAAATCGTTCGGCCGAGGGGACTGGGCTTATGAAACGTATGGGGCTGATTTTGCTCGTGGCTGGAGTCGTGGCCGCGTTGACGATTCGCGATTGGGATGCGGACGTTGCTCCCGATGGCTCTCCGACCTACGTCGGCAGCGCCTCCTGCAAGGAGTGCCACAACGAGGAATTCTGTTCCTGGGAGTCGTCGCACCACCACTTCGCGATGGCGAAGCCGGAGGCGCGTACGGTGCTGGGCGACTTCAAGGCGAAGCCCTTCGTCTCGCACGGCGTCGAGACCCGTTTCGCGGAGCGCGGCGGCGAGTACTTCATGACGACCGATGGCGCCGACGGCAAAACGCGCGAGTACCCGGTCGCCTTCACCTTCGGCTGGACGCCCTTGCAGCAGTACGTGCTGGACCTCGGTAACGGACGGATGCAGGTGCCCGCCGTCGCATGGGACGAAATCCAGAAGCGCTGGTACTCGATCTACAACGAACCGATACCGCCCGGCGACGAACTGCACTGGACCGGCCCGCAGTTCACCTGGAATCACATGTGCGTCGAATGCCACGTGACGGATTTCGAGAAAGGCTTCGATTCGGCGGTCGACGGCTACAAGACGCGCTGGTCGGAGCCGAACGTCTCCTGCGAGGCGTGCCACGGCCCGGCATCGCAGCACGTCGCCCTGGAGGGCAAGGGGGGGCTCGTGCTCAACGTTCAGGGGCGCGGTTCGCGGCAGGTCGAAAGCTGCGCACCCTGCCACTCGCGCCGTTCCCGGCTCACCGAGACGGATGATCTGAGCGAGCCCTTCCTGTCGAACTATGACCCGGCGCTGCTCACCGAGGGGCTCTACCACGCCGACGGCCAGATCGAGGACGAGGTCTACGTGTGGGGTTCGTTCATGCAATCGAAGATGCACAGTGTCGGGGTGCAGTGCAGCGACTGCCACGACTCGCACAGCGGACAACTTCTGCGCGAAGGCGACGCGCTCTGCATGCACTGCCACCAGGAAACGCCGCCGGAGGAGTTTCCGACTCTCAAGAAGCGCGTCTACAACGACGTGATCCATCACGGGCATACGCCCGATACCGAGGGCGCCGCGTGCGTCGATTGCCACATGCCGGCGCAGAACTACATGGGCATCGACGCGCGCCACGACCACAGCCTGCGCATTCCGCGCCCCGATCTGAGTGTCGCCATCGGCACGCCCAACGCGTGCAACGGCTGCCACGAGGATCGTCCGCCGGAGTGGGCGGCCGAGGCGGCAACGCGCATGGGAGACGGCACGGCGTGGGAGAAGCCGCACTACGGCACCGTGTTCGCCGCTGCGCGCAGCAACGACGCGGCGGCGATTCCCGGGCTCGTGCGCCTTCTGCACGGCGGAGCGGAGCCTGCAATCGTGCGTGCCACCGCCGCGCGGGAACTCTCCCGCTTTCCCTCGCGGGAGGCGATCGATGCGCTGTTCGACGCGTTCGACGACAAGGAGGCCATCGTGCGCGCCGCGGCGGTGCGCGCCATGGCGTCGCAACCGTGGCGCGACGCTTCGGTTCAGGTCGGCATTCAGAAGCTCATCGAGGATCCGGTCCGGCTCGTGCGCGTCAGCGCCACGGCGGCCTGGCGTGGTCCGGTTCCGGAGCGGTTACCCGCCGCGTTTCGCGAGTTGGACGAGCGCAATGCGGCCCTCTCCGATCGCGCGGAGGGTGCGTACAACGCCGCGATCGAGCATGAGCGGCGGGGCGAGCAGGAGCTGGCGGTCGCCGCCTACAAGCACGCCATCGAGCGCGACCCGAACTTCTTCCGCGCGCGGTTGAATCTGGGCCATCTGCTGGCGCGCATGGGGCGCACGGGCGAGGCGGAGGATGTCTTTCGCGCGGCGGTCGCCGCGGACAACACCAACGGCCCTGCCTACTACAACCTCGGCCTGCTCTATGCCGATCTCGATCGCTGGCCCGATGCACTCGGGGCGATGGCGGCGGCGATGCCACTGCTGCCCGAGCACGCGCGGCTGCGCTACAACTACGGTTTGGCGCTCGATAAGGCGGGTCGCGGCGACGAAGCGGGCGCGGTCCTGAAGGCGGCCCACGACCTCGACCCGAGCGATCGCGACATCCTGCACGCCGTCGTGGCGTTTTTTGTGGGGCATCAGGACTGGGACGAGGCGCTGCTCTACGCACGGCTGTATGCCAAGCTCGCCCCCGACGACCCGACCGCCGAGGAGATGGTTCGTGCCCTCGAATTGCAGCGAAACCGGTAGCATGTCGGCTAGGTGAGCAAACCGAAACAGGAAGATCCCGGCCAGTTTTCGCACGCCGCGCGTCTGCTTGTGCTTTTCGCGATGTTCATCATCATCGTCGCGGGGCTCAAGGCCGCCGCGCCGCTGCTGGTGCCCTTGCTGCTGGCGATCTTCCTCGCGCTGCTCTGCCTGCCGGCGCTCAACTGGTTCACCAGCAAGCGAGTGCCGGGCTGGCTGAGCGTCACGCTCCTGTTTGCCGGTATTTTCTTGGTTGGCAGTGTCCTGCTCACGATCGTCGGCGGCTCCGTGGAGCAGTTGCGCGGCAACCTCGGCCAGTACAAACAGACGTGGGAGGCGAAGGAGCAGCGCGCCAAGGACTGGGTGCGGGAGAAGTTGCCGGGCAAGTTTCCGGAGGAAGAAGAGAAGCCGGACAAGCCGAGCAAACTCGACGACTTCTTTGACGAGGATCGGCTCTTCTCCCTGGCGACTGCCGCCATCGGCCAGTTCGGCAGCGTCGTGGGCAACCTGATCATGGTGTTGCTGCTGTTCGTCTTCCTGCTCTCCGAATTGCAGAGCTTGCCAGCCAAGATCAGCGCGATCCGCCCGGAGGGCGCGGAGGAAACGGGGCAGTTCAACCGCATCGTGCACGATGTGAACCGCTACGTGGGGATCAAGACGATCGTGAGCTTCGCCACCGGCATCTGCGCCGGCATCACCTGCGCCGCCGTGGGCGTCGATTTCCCGGTGCTTTGGGGGCTGATCGCGTTCCTGATGAACTTTATTCCGAACATCGGTTCGTTCATGGCCGCGATTCCGCCGCTGTTGCTGACGGTCGTCCAGCCCGGTCTCGGACTCTCCGAGGCGATCATCGTGGCGAGCGCCTATGCGGGCATCAACTTCATCATCGGCAACGTGATCGAACCGCGCATGATGGGCAAGAGCCTCGACCTTTCCACGCTGGTGGTGTTCGTATCGCTGGTCTTTTGGGGCTGGGTTTTCGGCGCGGTCGGCATGTTGCTCTCGGTACCGTTGACGATGGTGATCAAGATCGCCTGCGAGACTTCCCCCACGACGCGCCCGATCGCGATCCTGCTCGGTTCGGGCGAAGGTCTGACCGAGGGCGGTTAGCGACTTGTGGACGCGGCGGCTCTCCCTGCGCTGGATCGCGCCGGTGCTCATCGGCGGGCTCGTGTTGAGTGTGAGCCTGGCCGTCGGCATGCTGGGCGTTTCGCAGGGTCGCAAGACGGCCGCCGCACTCAGTGAGCGCACGCTCGCACAGGTCCATGAGAGGATTCGCGACCGGCTCGACGCGGTCATGGGGCTGCCGCCGCGCGTCAACCGCGTCAACTACGGGCTGATCATGACTGGCCTGCTCGACGCCGGCGATCCTCGGAGCTGGCGAACGATGCTGTTCGAGCAGTCGCTGGCTTTCCCGAGGCTGAGCTGCATCTGCTGGGGAGACGTTGAGGGCCGCGCGACCTGGTTCGCACGCTATTCCGAACGGACGCGCCTCGACTACGCGATCAAGGACGACGCGACCGGCGGCGACGTGCACGAGTATTACTACGCCGGCGAGGTCGGCGAAATCGACGCCGAGCCCAAGGCGACCTACAAGTACGACCCGCGCACGCGGCCCTGGTACACGCATGCGATCGAGGCCGGCGGGCCGCACTGGTCCGAGCCCTTCGCGTGGATCACCGAGGGAGGCAAAACGCCCACGTTGGGCATCTCGTATGCCCGCCCGGTTCACGACCCGGACGGCAAGCTGCTCGGCGTGATCGACACGGAGCTGACGCTGCACGAGATCTCGAACTTCCTGCATGCTCTGTCGATCGGCGCCACGGGACACGCCTTTATCGTGGACGCCCAGGGGGTGCTGATCGCCAACTCGCGCGCGGTTGCGGTCACGACCGACGAGGGCGGCCGAATCAGCGCGGCGGCGAGCGGCGACATCCGCATCGAGCGCGCGATCGGGGCGCTGCCGGGCAGTCTCGAGACGATTCGCGGATCGCGCCGGTTCGAGTTCGAGGTCGATGGTGAGCTCGTGCTGGGCGAGGCGACGCACTACGGCGATTCCGAGGGTCTCGACTGGATCGTCATCACGGCGGTGCCGGAGGACGATTTCCTGGGCCCCGTCAAGGAGGCGAATCGGCGCACGATTATCTTCGGACTCATGGCGGTTGTCGTGGCGGTCGGGCTCGGCTTGATCCTCGGCGGCCGCCTGGCGCGACCCGTGCGCGCCCTGCGCGATCACGCCCGTCGCATCGGCAAAGGCGACTTCGACGCGCGCATCGAGCTGGGGCAGTCGCTCGAATTCGTCGCACTCTCGGAGGCGATGAACGAGATGTCGGAGGCGCTGCTCGATCGACGGCGCATGCGGCAGTCGCTGGCGCTGGCGATGGAAGTGCAGCAGAGCCTGTTGCCGTCCGAGGATCCCGACCATCCCGGCATCGACGTGTCGGGTCACTCGACCTATTGCGACGAGACCGGCGGCGACTACTACGACTTCCTCGACATCTCCGGATCGCCCGACCACACGCTCAACGTGGCGGTGGGGGATGTCATGGGCCACGGCATCGCGGCGGCGATGCTGATGGCGACGGCGCGCGGCATCCTGCACAGTCGGAGCCGGCTCAAGGGCGGCCTCGCCGACCTGATGGAGCACATGAACGAACTGCTCGTGCGCGACACGGCGGGCGAGCGGTTCATGACCATGCTGCTCATGACCATCGACGTTCCGGCGAAGACGGTGCGCTGGGCATCGGCAGGGCACGGTCCCCCGATGATCTATGATCCGACGGCGCGCGCATTCGTGGAGTTGGCGCGCGGGCAGCTACCGCTTGGCCTGGTGGACGGTGTCGCCTATCACGAGAACGTCTACACCGAACTCGGGCCGGGGCAGATCATCATCGCGGCCACGGACGGCCTGTGGGAGACGCGCAACATGGAATCGGAGGAGTTCGGCATGGATCGCCTCAAGACGCTCGTGGGCGAGTTGGCAACGCTCTCCGCGGACCGTATCAGCCACGCCCTGCGCGAGGCGGTGGCGAAGTGGTGTCACCCGCGCAAGCCGGATGACGATTTGACGTTCGTCGTCATGAAGATCGACGAGTAACGGGCTAGGCGACGCTGGCTTCGCTGCGCGCTTTGGGCTTTGAGCTCAGGGCTTTGCGAAGCGACCAGTCAGGCCGTTCGTGGGGCGTAGGCGGAGGGGGCTCGATCGCCCGAGGCCCCACGCCGATTCATGCGCTCAGAGACAGACTGGTTGAGGCGCAAAGCTCGAAGCCCAAGGCTCAAAGCCGATTCAGAATCCGGGCGGATTATCGGCGTTGCGCAGCGCACTCAGGTAGAGCAGGCGCGTATCACGGTCGGGAACGCCGCCCAGGTAGTGCGCCACCGCGTCGAGCACGTCGAGGCGGGTGAGAATGCCGATGACCTTCTCTTTGGCGTCGTCGAGCACGATGATCGCGGGGCCGCGGTGGTTGGGATCGGCAAACGTCTGTGCGCAGCGCACCATCGTCGCGCCGGCGTGGATCGTGATCGGATTGGGGTCGAGATACGCCTGCACCTGCGTGGAGGGAATTTCGTCGTAGACCGCATCGACGAGCGCGCGCATGGCGCACTGCTGCGAGAAGACGCCGATGAACTTGCCGTCGGATCCGCAGACGGGCGCGCACAGCCAGTTCTTCTTGACCAGCAGCTTGGACGCGTCGAGGAGGGTGGTTTCCGGTGCGAGCGTCGTGACCTTCTTGGTCATGATTTCCCCAGCGTGGGGGGCTGCCGGCCTTTTCCTCATTGTGTGCCTCCTAGCTCTCGTCCTAGCTCGCCGCTACCTCTTCCATGCAAGAGCCATCCGGAATTCCACTGACCTCTTGGCCGCAGATGCCGCAGTGCTTTTCGCCCTTGTCGTTCATCACCGCGCCGATGCCGCCGCAGGATCCCTTGATCCGTTTGCCGGTCAGCATCACGCCAATCGCCATGCCGAGCATTGCCAGACTGACGAGGGCCAAGGTTACGAGTGTGAGCTTCAACAACGATCAGCCCCCGAAGTCATCATAGAAGATGCTTTCGCGCTCCACACCAAGATTGTCGAGCATCTCGAAGCAGGCGTCGTTCATCATCGGCGGTCCGCAGAGGTAGTACTCGCAATCCTCGGGTGCTTCATGCTCCGCGAGGTAGTTGTCGCGCACGACCTGATGGATGAAGCCGGTCAGCCCTTCCCAGTTGTCTTCGGGAAGCGGCGACGAGAGTGCGAGATGGAACTTGAAGTTGGGGTGCTTCTTTTCGAGTTCGCGGAACTCGTCCTCGTAGAAGACCTCGCGCATGCTGCGCGCCCCGTACCAGTAGGAGATCTTCATCTTCTCGTCGCGGCTCTTGAGCAGCTCGAAGACGTGGCTGCGCAGGGGCGCCATGCCGGCGCCGCCGCCGATGTAGATCTTTTCGGCGGGCGTCTCCTGGATGAAGAACTCGCCGTAGGGACCGGAGATCGTGACCTCGTCGCCCGGCTTGAGGTTGAAGATGAAGCTCGACATCTGGCCCGGCGGCGTCCCTTCGGGCGCGTTGGGCGGCGGGCTTGCCACGCGGACGTTGAGCATGATGATGCCCTTTTCGCCCGGGTAGTTGGCCATCGAGTAGGCGCGGATCACCTCGGCGCTGCACGTCGAGACGAATCGCCACATGTTGAAGCGGTCCCAGTCGCCGCGGTACTCATCCTCGATGTCGAAGTCGGAGTACTTGGCCACGTGGGGCGGCGCCTCGATCTGGATGAAGCCGCCCGCCTTGAAGTTGACGTTTTCGCCTTCGGGCAACTCGAGTACGAGTTCCTTGATGAAGGTGGCGACGTTGTGGTTCGAGCGCACCTTGCACTGCCACTTCTTGGTCTCGAAGACCTCGGGCGGCACCTCGACGGCCATGTCGGTCTTGACGCCGACCTGGCAGGAGAGGCGCTGGCCCTCGCGCGCCTCGCGGCGGTTGATGTGGACGCGCTCGGTCGGGAGGATGTCGCCGCCGCCGCTGTGCACCTTGACGATGCACTGCGCGCAGGTGCCGCCGCCGCCGCAGGCGGACGAGACGAAGATGCCGTTGCTGGCGAGAGCGCCGAGCAGTTTGCCGCCGGGCGGCACGGTGAGCGTCTTGGATTCGTTGACGGTGATCGTGACATCACCGGTCGCGACGAGCTTGGCCTTGGCGCCGAGAATGATGCCGGTCAACGCGAGGATGCAGCCGGTAAAGACGGCAACAGCGACTAGTACTTCCATGCCTACAGCTGAATCCCGGCGAACGCCATGAAGGCGAGCGCCATGAGTCCGGTGGTGATGAATGTGAGGCCCAGTCCGCGCAGCGCGGGGGGCGGGTCGGAGTAGGTGAGTTTTTCGCGAATGCCCGCCAGCGCGGCGATGGCGAGCGCCCAGCCGACGCCCGAGCCGAGGCCGTAGGTGACGCTCTCGGGGAACGTGTAGTTGCGCTGCACCATGAAGAGCGATCCTCCGAGAATGGCGCAGTTCACCGTGATGAGCGGCAGGAAGATGCCCAGCGCGTTGTAGAGCGCGGGCGCGTAGCGATCGAGGAACATCTCCAGGATCTGCACCATGCCGGCGATCACGCCGATGTAGGTCAGCACGCCGAGATAGGAGAGGTCGTAGTCGCCGAGGCCGGCCCAGGCGAGCGCGCCCTTCTTGAGCAGGCCCGTGAAGATCAGGTTGTTGATCGGCACCGTCAGCCCCTGGATGACGATCACCGCCATGCCGAGACCGAGTGCGGTCTTCACGTTCTTCGAGACGGCGAGGAAGGTGCACATGCCGAGGAAGAACGAGAGCGCGAGGTTCTCGATGAAGACGGCCTTGATGAAGAGATCGAGGTGGTGTTGCATGGCCTTAGTCCTCTTCCACCTGCTGCGGGCGAATCGTCCGGATGGCGAAGATGAGCAGGCCGATCAGGAAGAAGGCGCTGGCCGGCAGAAGCAGCATGCCGTCGTGCACGTACCAGCCGCCGTTCGACTTGAGCTTCATGATCTCGATGCCGTAGATCGAACCCGAGCCGAACAGTTCGCGCACGAACGCCACGCAGATCAGGATCACGCTGTAGCCGAGTCCGTTGCCGATGCCGTCCAGGAAGCTGAGCCAAGGGTTGTTCTTCATGGCGAAGCCCTCGGTTCGGCCCATCACGATGCAGTTGGTGATGATCAGGCTGACGAAGACGGAAAGCTGTTTGGAAACGTCGAACAGCACCGCCTGCAGCACCTGATCGACCACGATCACCAGGGTCGCGATGATCGTGATCTGCACCGCGATGCGGATGCTGTTGGGGATGTGGTGGCGGATGACGCTGACCGCCGCGCTCGATAGGCCGGTGACGATGATCACGCAGACCGACATGACGACCGCGGTGTCCATCTTGGATGTCACCGCCAGCGCCGAGCAGATGCCCAGCACCAGCAGCGCGATCGGGTTCTTGTTGATAATGGGATCGAAGAGGACGTCTCTGGGGCGCGGATCAGCCATTGCCGCCCTCCTTTCGCATCTTTGCGAGGTAGGGGCCGAAGCCCTGCTCGCCGAGCCAGTAGTGCATGAGGTTGGTGACGCCGTTGGCGGTGAGCGTGGCGCCCGACAGGCCGTCCACCTCGTGGATCGCGTTGGGCGTGCCGGGAACGACCGCGCCCTTGAGCACGCGGAACGCGACGCCCGGCTTATCGCCGTAGACGGTCTTGTCGACCCACTTGGCGTTCCAGCGCGGATTGGAGACCTCGCCACCGAGACCGGCCGTCTCGGCGTGCTCGTAGAACGTCACGCCGCGGATGGTCGTGCCGTCCTTGTCCAGCGCGAGGAAGCCGTACATCGTGGACCAGAGTCCCTTGCCGACGATGGGCAGGATGATCTGGTCGAGCTTGCCGTCCTTGTTGACCAGATAGACGAGGGCGTACTTGGCGCGTCGAGCGATGCGCGCGACGTCGTTCTCGGAATCGATCGCGACGCTCTCCGATGCGATCGAAGCCGCCGCGCGCTGGTCGTAGGTCTGCGGGTCGACCTGATCTTCGGGGACATAGTCGCCCGTCGCCAGATCGACGACCTTGGGCTCGAAGGCGCCGAACGCCTCCGCAACCGGTACGGCGGGGTCGAACATGCCCGCCGCCATGAGGACGTTCTTCTGTTTCTCGAGGAGCTTGTTGGCCTCCTGCATCGGGCGCAGTCCGACCGCGGCGGCCGAGACGAGCACGGAGCAGACGACCGCAAGTATCGTGGCAACGGCGAGCGTCTTGCCGATGGTCTCACGCGCCATAGCGGATGGCCCTCCTCTTGATGTTCGCCTGCACGACGAAGTAGTCGATCAGCGGCGCAAAGACGTTGCCGAGCAGAATCGCCAGCATCACACCCTCGGGGTAGGCGGGGTTCACCACCCGCACGAGGATCGTCACGAGGCCAATCAGCGCGCCGTAGATCCAGCGGCCCGTGTTGGTCTGCGCGGCGGAGACGGGATCGGTCGCCATGAAGACGAGGCCGAACGCGAAGCTGCCGGTGACGAGGTGCCAGTGGGGCGGCATGGAGAAGACCGCGTTGGTGTCGCTGCCGATGCCGTAGAGCAGGGCCGACAGGCCGAACGCGCCGATCAGCATGCCCGCCATGATGCGCCACGAGCCGATGCCGGTGATAATCAGGATGGCCGCGCCGATGAAGCAGGCGAGCGCGGACGTTTCGCCCATCGAACCGGGCATCGTTCCGATGAACGCGTCCCACCACGATGTGTCGGTAATCGCGCTCATGCCGGTCGCGGGATCGGCACCGGCGAGCACGGTGAGCGGCGTCGCGCCGGTGGCGCCGTCAACGCCGGCCCAGACCGCGTTGCCGCCCGTCATGTATGCCGGATAGGCGAAGTACATGTAGGCGCGGCCGGTGAGCGCCGGGTTGAGGAAGTTCTTGCCCACGCCGCCGAAGAGCTCCTTGCCGAGCACCACGCCGAAGCTGACGCCGACCGCGACCTGCCAGAGCGGGATGTCGGGCGGCAGGGTCAGCGGAAAGAGCAGGCCGGTAACGAGGAAGCCCTCGGAGAGGTCGTGCTTGCGAACCGCCGAGAAGAGCGCTTCCCATGCGCCGCCGACCATCATCGTGACGAGGTAGACGGGCACGAAGAAGAGCGCGCCGTGGATCAGGTTGGCGAACTGGCTGTCGGGGCTGTATCCGACCGCGTCCATGATGCACGCGCGCCAGGTGGGCGACGACTCGAGGCCGAGCGCCTGCATGGCGAGGTTGGCCTGGTAGCCGGTGTTCCAGATCGCCATGAAGACGCAGGGCGCGAGCGCCACGACGACCATGAACATGAGGCGCTTGAGGTCGAGGGCGTCGCGGATGTGCGGTTCGCCCTTCGTCTTCGTGCCGGTGGTGAATATGAACGTGTCGATCGCTTCGTAGACCGGCCAAAGCGTCTTGAGCTTCCCGGTCTTGAAGGTCGGCTCGATCTTGTCGAACAGTTCGCGCAGTATTCTCACGCGATCAGCCCTCCCTCTCGATGTTGGTGAGGACGTTGCGAAGATAGGTGCCGAAGGCGGACTTGCCGGGATCGACGAAGGAGCAGAGGGAAAGATCCTCTTCGTCGAGTTCCATGCAGCCGAGCGCCTGCGCGACCTCCGTATCGCCGATGGCCAGCGACTTGAGCAGCGCGACCGGCTCGAAGTCGAGCGGCATCACCTTCTCGAAGACGCCGATCGGAATAATCGGGCGTGTGTCGCCGAACGCGGCGGTGCTGAATGCGAACTTCTTGCCGAACCCGGTGATCGCCGAAGTGAACGCGCGCGTCACCGAAAACTTGTCGGACCCGGGCGAGAGCCAGCCGAGGAACGGCCGTCCGACCGAGTCGGAAATCGCGCTCACCTGCAGGTGGTAGCAGCCGAGGAAGGCGCTGTTGCCTTCGGCCGTGTGGCCGTCGAGCACCGAACCGGAAATAAGGCGCACGCCTTCTGTGGGCACGCTGCCGGCCGTGATGTCCTCGATGCTGGCGCCCAGACGCGTGCGCAGCAGGCGCGGTCGATCGACGACGGGTCCGCCCAGCGCGATCACGCGCTCGACGTCCAGTTTGCCGGTCGTGAAGAGCCGGCCGATCGCCATCACGTCCTGGTAGTTGATCGTCCAGACCGTCTTCTTGTCGCTGACCGGCTCGATGAAGTGGATGTGGGTGCCGGGCAGGCCGGCCGGATGCGGGCCGTCGAACTCGGCGATGCGCACTTGGCCGGGGTTGCCGATGGAAATGTCGGCATTCGGCGTGGTGCAGACATGCACGGTGCCGTCCGTCAGGAGCTTGAGGACGCGGACGCCGGAGACGAAGTCCGACTGCCGCGCCTTGATGATCGGCAGCGGATCGGCCGCCAGCGGTCGTGTATCCATGGCGGCCACGAAGATCGCGTGGGGCACGCTGCTCGGCACGGGCACGTTCGAGAAGGGGCGCGTGCGCAGGGCGGTCCAGAGGCCGGAGGCCAGCAGGTTCGCGTGCGCCTTTTCGCGGTCGAGGTCGCCCAGTTCGGCCGGCGTGTACGAGTCGAACGTCTCCTCGTCGTCGCCATCGAGTTCGATGACCAGCGACTCGAAGTGCCGCTTGGCGCCGCGGTTGACCGAGGCGACCTTGCCGCAACCCGGCGAGGTATAGGTGACGCCGGGCGTCTTCTTGTCGGTGAATACGGGCTGGCCGAGTTTGACCGAATCGCCCACCTTGACGAGCAACGTCGGCTTCATGCCGAAGTGGTCGTCACCGAGCAGCGCGATCCGCTTGACCGGCGGCGCCGCTTCGATGGTCTGCTCCGGCGCTCCCGCGATAGGCAGATTCAAGCCCTGTCGAATGCGAATCATGGGCCTAGAGCGTGCGGAAACCCGAGGTGCGGGTGACGGTGAGATCCTTGGCGATCAGGCAGCCTTCGCAGTCGGGCAGCGCCTCGAGCAGTTCGCGGCCCTTGCTGGCGCCGAGCACCATCGTGAGCGTCGCAAGACCGTCGGCGAGTGCGGCGTTGGGCGCCGCGACCGTGCTACTGGCGAGTTCCGGAGCGGAAACGCCGGTGCGCGGATCGAGAATGTGGTGCAGGCTGCAGTCGGGGGTGAACGGCTGCAGGTAGTCGCCCGAGGTCGCCACCGCGCGATCACTCGCGTCGAAGCGCAGCTGGCCGCCCATGCCCGGTCGGGGCTGGCGGATGCCGATGCGCCAAGGCTGCGAAGACTGCTTCTGGCCGCTTGCCACCAGATCGCCGCCCGCCTCGACCAGCACATCGCCGAAGCCGTGCTGCTTGAGCGTTTCGATGCCGCGATCGACGATGTAGCCCTTGCCGATGCCGTCGAGGGTCAGCTCCATGCCGGGGCGGTCGAACGAAACCGTGCTGCCGTCCACGCGCAGCGCGCGGAAGTCGACCAGCCGGAGGCGTTCAGCGAGCGCCGCGTCCGACGGCAGCGACTGATGCGCCGCAAGATGCTCGCGGTAAAGCGTGAGCACCGGCTGGATCGTCAGGTCGAAGGCGCCGTCGCCCATATCGCTCAGCTGGCGGCCAAGCGAAATCAGACCAAGAAGGTCCTCGCTCGCGCCAGCGAGAGTGCCGCCAGCGTTGAGCCGGCCCACCTCGCTGTCCGCGCTGAAGCGGGTCAGGTGCGACTCGAGCCCACTCATGCGGGCGAGCGTCGCCTTAACCGCCGCGCGCGCGGCCTCGCGGTCGTCGCCGGCAACAGTCAGGTGGAGCGTGGTGCCCATCAAATGGGCCGTCTCCGTGACGGTTTCGGCGCGCGCACCGCGCGAAGTTCCGAACTTCCAAGCGAGCCCAGCAGCGCCACCCACGGCGACGATTCGGAGCACTTGGCGACGGCTAAGGGCCGTCGATCCTTCGTTCTTGTTTGACATGAAGATTGACCCCGTGAAAACGGCCCGGATTGTAGCGCCGACGCCGAGTCATCGGAATGGTCAATGCAGCCGCGCGAACTAGGAGCCTGTCCGAGTACTCACCGTCGGACAGAGACCGAGCGAGGACAAGGCCAGCGAGCGGTGCCGACGACGCTGTATCCCAAAGAACTTACTGCGAGGAGGCGCCGCGAAGCTGGCCGCAGCCGCAGC
>CBDURV010000022.1:0-15088 GCA_965369495.1 uncultured bacterium | reverse complement strand
GCTTTGGGCTTTGAGCTTTGCGCCGCAACCAGTTCGGCGCTATGCGGATTGAGCGGTCCGGGGCCTCGATCGATTCGCGGCACAGCACCGGAGCGATCGAGGACCCTCCGAATACGCTTGGCGAACGGGTTCGCTGGTCGTTGCGCAAAGCTCAAAGCCCAGAGCCCAAAGCCGATTCCCTACGATCCCTGCATCCACTCCGTCGATCCATCCCGATAGAACTCACGCTTCCAGATCGGGACGTCGCTTTTGAGGATTTCGATCGCTTCGGCGCAGGCGGCGAGCGATGCCTTGCGGCGCGGCGCGGAGGCCGCGATGACGGCTCTAGAGCGAGTGTCGATAGTCTGCGATGAGGCGATCGGCGGCCCAGTGCAGGGCGGTGGACGCGAGGAGCGTGCGGTGGAGGGCTCGGCGTTCGACGTAGCGATTTATCTCGCGGGAGCGCGCGAGCGGGCCACCGTACCGTTGGAAGAGCTTTTTTGCTCTGTACTGGACGCTCTCGATCTCCGAAGCCACTCCATACAGGGCGCGCCGCACGGGTCCGGGTTCGGCCGGGAACTCTCGTTGGTAGGCGAGCAGGTCGCTCCATGCGGGGGCGGTCATTGCATCCTCTAGCGACGCGCAATAGACCGAGAACGGCTGCGTGATGGCGCGCTTGGTCTGACCGAACAGTTCGCGCGGCACGCCGGCCTCTTCCGCGATGCGGCGAGGGATGGGACGGTCGTACTTTCCTCCCACGGACCACGCTGCCATCTCCGCGCTATTGGAGATCGCGTGAAGTTCCGGGAAGAACCGGGCGGTGAGGAACGGCACGACGAAATGTATGAAGCCGACACGCAGACGCGATTCGGAGAGGGCGGTGCCCCCGGGCCCTCCGCAGGCGAGGTCGCGCCGGATCAAGGCCGGCGGGTTGACCCGATTCCAGTACCGGTCTGCGTTAAAACCGGTGAATAAGAGCGTTCCTTCCAGTTCCTTGTCGATCGAGGCCATGACGATGTCCTCGATGCTGCCGGTAATCAGATAGGCATCGTCGGGAAGATCGGTGCGGCCCAGGTAGTCGTGCCGTTTACGCGTGACGATCTCCAGCCCCAGCGCATCGGCGATGGGTTCGCCGCTGTCGCAGCTATCGCCCCGGGCATCAACGAACGTCACCGCCCGTCGGGCCCCGACCGCCTTCGCGAGCGCCGCGCACGCCGGGGAGTCGTATCCGGAAGAGATCCCCACGAAGGGCTCAAAACGATGGCGTCGGTTGGGGTGGGCGGCGTTGGTTGCGATCGCGGCCACGTTGACTTCGTGCAGGCGGCGGAGATCCTCGAAACTGTGGGGAGGCTCTCCTAGCGGCTTGGCCTGCTCAATGAGTTGCCCCTCTCGCGTTAGGCGGACGTTGCAGCAGAGGAACTGCTGCACAACGACTCCGTCGAACGCGGGCATCGAGCGGCGGTAGTGTTCCAGTCCGCTCAACGTGGACAACAGGTCGGCGGCGTAGAGGCGATAGCGGGGATCGAGGCGTGCGCCCGACGCGGCGAGCAGCATCGCAAGCGCGTTGCTGACCCAGACCCCGGCCGGCGTGGAGACGGCGAAGAGGCGGTCGCTCGTGTGGGAGGCACCGACGAACGTCGCACCGTCGGGGTCGATGCGCACGCCGCTTCCCATGCAGTGCTCGGCGATATGGAATTCACCGGCGTCGAATGCACCCGACCATGCGCCCTCGAAGATCCAGTCGCTCGCGCCGTCTACCCACGGGCCGGCGTCCACGCGCAGCGTGTCGCTGCCCGCGGCGGCGTGCGCACACCAGGCGAGGCGCGGCAGGCCGGGACGGTATCGCGTGTCCAGTCGCATGGTCTTCCAGGAGCCTGTCCGAGCAACCGCCTGGATTCGGCCGGCTGCGGCTGCGGCCAGCGTCGCGGCGCCTCCTCGCGGTAAGTTCTTTGGGATACAGCGTCGTCGGCGCCACTCGCTGACCTTGTCCTCGCTCGGCCTCGGTCCGACGGCGGTTACTCGGACAGGATCCTAGCGAATAACACGGGAGCGATGTCCTAAACTCCGAGGATGGGTCTACCCGACGCGCGGTTCGCAATCCAGACGATCGGGCGCTGGGTAAAAATCGGTCGTCGCGACCGGCGAGCCAACCGACTCCACGCGACGGCAGAAGAGCGTTTCCTGGTGCTCCGGCACCCCGCGAACAAGCCGTCGTTCTACCGGCGTGTGCTCGAGGTCTTGGAAAACGAGTTTCCCGAAGTGCGCGCGCGTTTCGAGCTGCAGTTGCTGCCGTTCCGGAAGGCGGATGTTTCGCGCTATCGACTCTGTATCCCCTGGCTGCAGGATCCGGTGCAGAGTTGGTCGGTGAGGGCCTATGAGCGGATGGACCGGATTGCCGAACAACTGGACGGGCGTGGCGTTCCGACGATCAATCCGGTTGCCAAGCTGACCAACGCGGCCAAGGTGTCGGGCTCGGAACGCATTCGCTCGGCTGGCATTCGGACCGCGCGCACGGTCGAGATCACCGACCTGGAGAACTTTCGCGAGACGGGGCTCGGCCTGCAGCTCCCGATCCTGATCCGGGACGATTGGGGCCACGCCTCGAAGCAGGCGCTGGCGCGCGGTGCGGTCATTCGCTGCGACACCGAGCAGGAGCGGCGCGACGCGAATCTCCAGGGCTTCCGTCGCCCCATCGCGATCGAATTCATCGAGACCAAGAGCCCGGACGGCCTCTATCGCAAGTACCGGCACTTCGCGATGGGCGACATGGGTTTTCCGCACCACGTGCAGATGAAGTACCACTGGTACGTCAAGGGCGAGGAGGGCGGCCGGCTCGAGTACAGCGACGCGATCCGCGAAGAGGAGCTCGCGTTCGTGCACCAACCCGATCCGAACACCGAGCTACTCCAGAAAGCGCGGCGGGCCCTCGACCTCGACTACGTCGCATTCGATTACAGCTACGACCAGAGCGGGAACCTCGTCGTGTGGGAGGCCAACCCGCTCCCGATCATCGCCTACGCAACCGATCAGTGGGCCTACAAGAACCACATCGTCATTCGCACCATTCTCGGCATGGCGCAGATGTATCTGACACGCGCCGGCCTACCCGTGCCCGACGAACTCAAGGACCGAACCGTCATTCGACCCGCGTAGCGACTCCGGCCAAAAGCCGCGGTCCCACGGCGCTCGTACGCAAGGCGAAGCACGGTCGAGGCCCCATCCCAACCCGCATTCACAAAGACGGCCTGGTCGTTGCGCAAAGCCCCAAGCCCAGAGCCCAAAGCCGAATCCCTACGATCCCTTCATCCACTCCGTCGACCCATCCTGATAGACCTCGCGCTTCCAGATCGGGACGTCGCTTTTGAGGATTTCGATCGCTTCGGCGCAGGCGGCGAGCGATGCCTTGCGGCGCGGCGAGGAGACGGCGATGACGACGCTGATGCCGCCGACCGGCACGGTGCCGCGGCGGTGGTCGATGGCGATGTGGTGGATGTCGTGCTTTTCGCGCAGCGTCTGCGCCATGATCTCGAACTGGCGGATAGCCATCGACTCGTGCACCTCGTATTCGAGGCTCTGGACCGCGCGTTCGTTGTTGGTCGAGCGCACGGTGCCGATGAATGTCGCGATCGCGCCACAGGCGGGATCCTGGACGAGCAGCGCCGCGTGCTGCGGGATCAGGTCGTTATTGACGATGCGAAAAGGGCGGCGTAACTGGTTCAACGGTTCTCTCCCCAACGCTGCGTGACGTACTTGTCAACCAGCGCGACAAAGTCGGAAGCTATGGTGGGCCCTTCGAGGAAGAGCGCGCGCTCTCCGTCGATGAATACGGGCGCCTTCGGGTCTTCCCCGGTGCCAGGTAGTGAGATGCCGATGTTGGCCGCGCGCGACTCGCCGGGCCCGTTCACCACGCACCCCATGACAGCCACCTTGAGCTGCTCGGAGCCGGGAAAGCGAGCGTGCCAATCCGGACGTTTCTCGTCGAGGTGCGCCTGGATGTTCGCCGCGAGTTCGCGGAACAGTGTGCTCGTCGTGCGACCGCACCCGGGGCAGGCGGTGACGCTGGGCCGGAACGACCGCAACTCCATCGCCTGCAGGATCTCCTGGCAAAGGCGCACCTCGCGTGCGCGGTCGCCGCCGACTTCGGGCGTCAGGCTCGATCGGATCGTGTCGCCGATGCCCGCCTCCAGCAGCACGGAAAGCGCCGCGGTCGTTGCCGCGATGCCCTTGATGCCCATGCCCGCTTCGGTCAGCCCGAGATGCAGCGGGTAGGGGAGCAGGTCCGCAAGCCGCCGGTAGCAGGCGACCATGAGCGGAAAGCGCGAGACCTTGCAGCTGACGATGATGCTCGTCTCGGGCAGGCCCAGCGCCAGTGCCGCCTCGCAACTGCTGACGGCGCTTTCGATGAGCGCCTCCATTTCGACTTCGTCCGCCGAAGCGGGTTCGACGCGCCGGTTGTTTTCGTCCATCTTCGCGCCCAGCACCTCGGGATCGAGCGAGCCGGCGTTGACGCCGATGCGCACCGGCTTGCCGAGATCGCGCGCGATGGAAATGAACGTGTCGAAGTTCTCGTCGCGCCGCTTGCCGCGCCCGACGTTGCCGGGATTGATGCGGAACTTGTCGAGCGCGTTGGCGCACTCCTCGTTCTCGCGTAGCAGCCTGTGCCCGATGAAATGGAAGTCGCCGATCAGCGGCACCGGGCAGCCGAGATCGGCCAGGCGCCGTTTGACCTCCGGGACCGCCTGCGCCGCCGCCGCGTTGTTGACGGTGATGCGCACCAGCTCGCTGCCGGCGTCGGCGAGCAGCTTGCACTGCGTAACCGTCGCCGCAATGTCTGCCGTATCGGTGTCGGTCATCGACTGCACGACGACCGGGTGGCCGCCGCCGATGGGGAGGCCGCCGACTCGAGTGGTTAGGGTCTCTTTGCGCATCGGCTTTGGGCCTTGGGCTTTGAGCTTTGGGATTCGCTGGTGATTAGCCACCGGAGACCGGGGGGATTACGTCGATGACGGAGCCGTCGGGGACGGGGGTGTCTTCATCGACGAATTCGTCGTTGAGGGCGAAGCGGCAGGCGGGCAACAGGTCGGCGATGGGCGGGCACGCTTCCGCGAGGGAGGCGCGCACTTCGGCGACGGTCGTTCCCGAAATCTCGATGGTCGGTTCGCCGACGCGTTCGCGGACTCCGGCGTAAAGGCGTGCGGTAATGGTCATGAGACTCCCACCGTCTGCGTGTCCGCGATTTCGTTGTAGAAGGCGTCGCGTTCGATGGGCGTGCGGCCCGCCTCCTCGATCACCTCGCGCAGACGCTCTTCGGTCATGTCTTCGGGGGCGGTCGTCGCGCCGGCCATCTGGTAGATGCGTTCCCACGTCACGGTGCCGTCGATGTCGTTGGCGCCGTACGAAAGAGACAACTGCGCCGGCTTGATGCCGAGCATGACCCAGTACGCCTTGATATGCGGGATGTTGTCGAGCATCAGGCGCCCAATGGCGATGTTCTTCAACACCTCGACGCCGGTCGGCTCGCCCAGCTTTTTCGAGCCGAGCAGGTTGTTGTCGGGATGGAAGCGCAGCGGGATGTAGCTCAGCATGCCGCCGGTCTTGTCCTGCAGGTCGCGCAGGCGCAGCAGGTGGTCGACGCGCTCCTCGGCCGTTTCGATGTGGCCGTAGAGCATCGTGCAGTTGGTGGGAATGCCCAGCGCGTGCGCCGCCTCATGCACCTCGAACCAGCGGTCGGAGTCGGCCTTTTCGCGGCAGACCTTGTAGCGCACGCGGTCGGCGAAGACTTCGGCGCCGCCACCCGGCAGCATCGCGAGGCCCGCTTGCTTGAGTTCACTCAGGACCTCAGTCAGCGACTTGCCGGTCAACTCGGCGAAGTAGGCGATTTCGATCGCGGTGAACGCCTTGAGCGCCACGCCGGGATGCTCGTCACGCAGCGCGGAGAGCATTTCGGTGTAGTAGGAAAACGGCAGGTCGGGGTGCACGCCGCCGACGATGTGGAATTCCTGGAGCCCGGTGTCCTTGTAGTCCGCCACGTGTTTGAGCACGTCCTCGACGCTCCACTCCCAGGCGCCCTCGTCATCCGCGCTCTTGCGATAGAAGCTGCAGAAGAAGCAGTCGTACTTGCAGACGTTGCTGTAGTTGATGTGCCGGTTCTTGAGGTAGTAGGTCACGTTGCCGTGCCTGCGCTCGCGAATGGCGTTGGCGGCCCAGCCCATGGCGGCGAGGTCGTCGCTTTCGTACAGCCGCACGCCGTCGGCGAGCGTGAGCCGTTCGTCCGCGAGCGCTTTTTCCATCAGGTCGCGAATGGGCGAGTCTGCGAAGACCTTCGGGATGGTCAAGCCGTAACCTCTTGGTACCAGACGTTGCGCCGCCGCGGTTCGAAGCCGCACTCGCGAATGCTGCGCTCGATCGACTCGGAATTCATGGAGTACGTCGTGCCGGCCGCGGATACGACGTTTTCCTCGAACATCGTCGAGCCCATGTCGTTGATGCCGCTCAGCAGCGAAATCTCCGCCACGCGCGGCCCCTGGGTGACCCACGACGCCTGCAGGTTGCGGATGTTGTCGAGATACAGGCGGGCGACCATGGCGGCACGCAGGTACTGGTGCGATTCCAGTTTCGGGTAGCGCCACATGGCGGTGTTTGCCGGCTGGAAGGTCCAGAGGATAAACGCGGTGAATCCGCCATCCGGGTTGTAGGAAAGCGTTTCGTCCTGCAGTTCGCGGCAGCGCTCGAAGTGCTCGACCCGTTCGGCGAGCGTCTCCTCGTGGCCGAACATCATCGTGGCGGTCGAGGTCATGCCGACCTGGTGCGCCGTGCGGTGAATGTCGATCCAGTCTGCGGTGGTCGTTTTGAGGCTGGCGATGACGTCGCGCACGCGATCCACCAGCATCTCGCCGCCCGCGCCCGGCAGCGAGCCGAGTCCGGCGGCGCGCAGGCGTTCGATCACGGTCCGCATGGGCAGCTTTTCGAGCCGTGCGATGTGCTCCAGTTCCGGCGCACTGAATCCGTGCACGTTGATCTGCGGGAATTCGCCCTTGATGAAGGCGAGCATCTCCTCGTACCAGGTCAACGGCAGATCGGGGTGGTGGCCGCCCTGCAGCAGGATCTGGATCCCGCCCGCGTCCACCATCTCCTGGATCTTGCTGCGCAACTGCTCGTTGGTGAGCACGTAGACCTCGCTGTGCCCCGGGCGCCGGTAAAACGCGCAGAAGCGGCAGTAGGTCACGCACGCATTGGTGTAGTTGATGTTGCGCTCGATGATGTACGTGACCACGCGCTCCGGATGCAGGTGCATGCGGCGCTTGTGGGCGAGTGCCTGCAGCACGTGCAGATCGCCATCTTCGAGGAGCGAAACACCCTCCTTGTACGACAGCCGCTCGTGGGCGGCGGCCTTGTCATAAGCGCGCTCGAGGAGCGCGGATCTGTCCCGCGTCATGGGTGCGCGTTACATTACCACGCAGGCAAAAATGGCTCTCCTTATCCAAACGGTCACCACGGGCTCCTTCCAGGAAAACGGATTCATCGTCGCGCGCGAGCATGGCGGCCCGTGCGTGCTGATCGATCCCGGCGACGAAGCCGAGCGCTGGATCGCCGTGCTCAAGGAACTCCGGCTGACGCCCGAGATCATTCTCAACACGCACGGCCATCTCGACCACATCGGCGCGGTCCCGGCGCTCAAGCGCGAATTCGACATTCCGTTCGCGATTCACCCGCTCGACGCCGTGTTCCTCAAGAACGTGAACGACCACGCGCGCATGTTCGGGCTCGACGGCTACGAGGATCCGGAGGTGGACCGCGATCTCGTGGCGGGCGAACCGGTCGAGGCGGCGGGCATCGTCTTCGATGTCATCTTCACGCCCGGCCACGCGCCCGGCCATGTGACCTTCAAACCGCAGGGTGAGAACTGCATTTTTTCAGGCGATTGCCTGTTTGCCGGCTCCATCGGGCGCAGCGATCTTCCGGGCAGCGACCCCGCCGCCCTCAAGCGCACGCTGAAAGAGGTCTTTCTCGGTTTCCCGGACGACACGGTGGTCTATTGCGGCCACGGCCCCGACACCACGATCGGTGCGGAGCGCGCGTCCAACCCCTTCCTCTCGGGCGCCTTCCCTTGGTAACGCCGGAATGAGGGTGCTACTCGTCGAGGACGAACGCGACCAGCTTCGGCTGCTGCAGATTCTCGTGGAGAGCGCGGGGCACGAAACGCTGCTGTGCGCCACCGCCCGTCAGGCGCGTGCGGCAGGCGATTGGGATATCGCGTTCGTCGATCGCCATCTGCCCGACGGCGACGGCCTGGAGTTGGCGCGTTCGCTGCAGGGTCACGTCTACGTGATCACCGGCGACGAATCGGTCGTGCCCGAGACCGACCTGCACGTGCTGATCAAGCCGATCCACGCGGCGGAACTGATGACGATTCTTGCGGAACATCAGGAAGAACACCGGGAAGAGCACGAGTGAGCCTCGAGACCGACGTCCGTACGTTGCCCGGCCTCAAGAACGTCCAGCCCAAGGCGCTGGAAGCACTCGGTCTGCGCACGGTGGCCGACCTGATACAGCACCTTCCGCGGCGCCACGAGGACCGCCGCTCGTTCCGCCCGATCGCGACGTTGCTGGACGGGGAACAGGCGATCGTGTGCGGCCGGATCGAGAAGCTGCGCTCCCCGCGTCTGCGCGGCCGCCGCTCGCTCGTGACCGCCAGCGTCGCCGACGATACGGGCGCGATCGAGGTCCAGTGGTGGAACCAGCCATGGCTCATGAAGTCGCTGGTCGAGGGCGACGAGATCGTGCTCTTCGGCAGGTTGCGGCAGGGCAAGCTGACCTCTCCGGAATACGAGGTGGTGCGCGGCGACGACAACATTCACGTCGGTCGCATCGTGCCCGTCTACCCGCTCACCAAGGGGGTCAGTGGCCCGGGTCTGCGGCGTGCGATGTGGGAGGCTTTGGAGGATTTGGTGGAACCGCCGGTCGATCCGCTGCCGCCGGAGTTGCTCGAATCCCGATCGCTGCCGCCGCTGGCCGAGGCGATTCGGCAGGTGCATTTTCCCGACGACCGCGCGGCGCTGGATGCGGCCAAGACGCGCTTTCGCTACGAAGAACTCTTCTACTTCGAACTGGCCATGGCGGTGCAACGCGCCCGCACCCGGCGCGCCGAGGGCTTCTCGCACGCCTGCCCCGCGCGTGTGGACGAGCGCATTCGCGCGCGGTTGCCGTTTCAGCTGACGGGAGCGCAGGATCGCGCGGTGGGGGAGATCGTGGCCGACCTTGCCGCTCCGGCGCCGATGAGCCGGCTGCTGCAGGGCGATGTCGGTTCGGGCAAGACGGCCGTTGCCGCGTACGCCGCGCTGGTGGCGATCGCCAACCGCCATCAGGTCGCGTTTCTGGCGCCGACCGAAATCCTGGCGCGCCAGCACGCGGCGACGCTGGCCGGTTACCTCGAAGGGTCGGAGGTGCGGCTGGAGTTGCTTGTCGGTGCGACCGGCGCGGCGGAGCGCAAGAGGCTGTTGGCCGAACTCGCGGCCGGAACCATCCACATCATCGTCGGCACGCATGCGCTGCTCGAGCCGACGGTGGAGTTCGCGACGCTCGGACTGGTGATCGTGGACGAGCAGCACAAGTTCGGTGTCGCGCAGCGCACGCGCCTCGTCCGGAAGGGCAAACGCCCCGACGTACTGGTGATGACGGCGACGCCGATTCCGCGCACGCTGGCCTTGACGGCGTTCGGCGACCTCGACGTCTCGACGATCGACGAGCTACCGCCCGGCCGCAAACCGCCGGAGACGATCGTGCTGCCCGAGGAGCGGTCGCATCGCGCGTACGAGGGTCTGCGGCGCCATGTGGCCGAGGGGCGCCAGGCGTACGTCATCTATCCGCTGGTCGAGGAGTCGGAGGAAATCGACGCGCAGGCCGCGGAGGAGGCGTATCGACAATTGGCGACGGGGGCGCTCCACGGCCTGCGGCTTGGTCTCGTTACCGGACGCACGCCGTCGGCCGAGCGCGAGGCGACCATGAATGCCTTCCGCGCGGGTGACCTCGACGTGCTGGTCGGCACGACGGTGCTGGAAGTGGGGCTCGACGTGCCTAACGCGGCGGTCATCGTCGTGGAAAACGCCGAGCGTTTCGGGCTCTCCACGCTGCACCAGTTGCGCGGCAGGGTCGGTCGCGGCGGCACGCGCTCGCAGTGTTTTTTGGTGGCGCGCAAGTGGACCCCGGAAGCGCAGGCGCGGCTGGGCATCATGGAAGAGACGACGGATGGCTTCCGCATTGCCGAGGAGGATCTGCGCATCCGCGGGCCGGGCGAGTTTTTCGGAACGCGCCAACATGGCCTGCCGGAGTTCCGCATCGCCGATCTGGTGCGCGATCGGGATGTACTCGAATTGGCGCGCCGGGACGCCTTTGCGCTGCTCCAATCCGACGCGACACTCGCCTCCGTACCCGCCCTCCGCGACGAATTCGTGCGTCGCTTCCGCGGTCGAATCCAGCTCGTCTCGGCCGGATAACTCGCGAACGGCTTTGGGCCTTGGGCTCTGGGCTCTGCGCCGCGACCAGGCCGCCATTTCGCGAAATGATTGGGGTGGGGGCTTGGTCGCGCCAAGTCTGCGGTCGAGTTCGAATCCCAAAGCTCAAAGCCCAGAGCCCAAAGCCGACTGGAAATGGGGCAATCGAGCCCGCTTACAGCGTTCGACCCATGACGGGTCCGTGACTACCGGGATGCACTCTGTCGCGACTCATGAGAATGCTCCTGCTGTTGCTCCTCGCTGCCGCTCCGGCGCTGGCCCAGGGCAGAAATAAGCCGGTTTTCGATACGGACGATGCCGTTCCGGAAAAGGCCGCAACTCCCAAGGAGCGCGCACGCGATCCGATCGGCGCGGCGATTCTGCGGCTCGGCGGCTGGCCGGGCGACCGGGCGCGGCGCGCGGCGGAACTGCTGATCGTGCAGAAGGAGAAGAGTCTCAAGCCCATCACCGAGGTGCTCATCAGCGATCGCCGCGAGGATCTGCGGCTCAAGCCGGGCGCCGCGTACGTCCTCGGCCGCATCGGCGACAAGTCGAACGCGACGACGCTGATCCTGGTCGCCGCGGAAAGGGAGCAGCACCGCTACGCGCAGGTCTACCTTGAGGCGGCCTACAACCTCGATCCGGATCGCGCGGTGAAGGAGGCCTTCCGGTTCTTCCACCTGCGTGCCACCACGCTGCGCCATCAGGCGGTCAAGTTTGTTCGCAGCCACATCCACAAGGACAGCCTGCCCGAGGTGCTGGAACTGCTCGACCGGCGCGCCGCACCGCTGCCCGTCACACGCGAGATCGGGCTGCAGATGCTCGATCGCATGTACCAGACGGGCGAAATCGAGTGGAGTTTCATCTCCGAGCACATCTACCGCGCGCTGGGCGATTCGTCGCCGCAGGTCGCTCGCCGTGCCATGCAGCTGTGCGCCGCGCGCCGCGATGAGCGCGACAACGAGAGCGTCAAGGCGCTCAATGCGCTGATCACACGCGACGTGAGTTTTTGGCGCGAACGCAGCTATGCCGCGTTGGCGCTCGCGATCCACTCGTCCGCCTACCGCGTGCAGCCCTTCAGCGAGGAGTCGCTCAGGGTGCTGGAGGGGTCGCGCGGTCTGCGTCATCCCAAGGAGCTCCTGGCGCAGTCGGCGGCGGCGCTCGCCTTGGCGCAGGTGGCGTTGCGCACCTCGAACCCGAAGCTGGTCAAGCTGCTCGACAGCGACATCCCGATCATCCTGATCGAGGCGGTCGGCGCGGGCAATCGCCACTATCGTGACTTCTCCACCGTGATGCCGCTGGCGTACACGATGCTGCGCCGCATCACGGGCAAGAACTTTCCCGACCAGGCGCCCATCTGGGCGCAGTGGTGGCGCGACCACGGCCACCGCTTCCGCGCCAAGCGCGAGTTGATCGAGGTGGTCGATGCGGACATTCCGACCACCGTGCTCGACATTCGGCCGCCCAACGGCGGCCCGAAGGACGGCCTGCGCATGGTCGTGGTGGGCAACGCGCGTCCGACCTACCGCTACGGGCAGGCGATCGCCGTCGAGCAGGAGCGCATGAAGGAAGCGGTGGAACTGCTGCGCGAGACGGGGTTCTTCAGTCACGCCGAGGTGGACACGGCCGAAGTTACCGCGAGTGATGCGCTCGTCATCCTGCGCGTTGGCGACCTGACCCGCACCGTCGCGTACGGTGCGCACGCGGGCGGTCTCGCGCGCCGCGACCGTATCCTGCGCTGGGTCATGGATGTCGCTGCCGGCGAGCAGTGGCAGCATTTCTGGGATCGCGACCAGTACGGCAACTGGTCCTTGTTCTTCGCCGATCTCAATCGCTGGTTCCACGCCAACAAGGACGAGGACAAGCGCGCCGACAAGATGCGCGAGCTGATCGCGAATTCGCTCGACGACACGATCCTGCTCGACCAACGCGTGCTCGCGGTGCAGACGCTGGCGTCGCTCAAGGGCGGGGCCAAGGCGCTCACGGCCGACCAGCTCAAGGCGCTGGTCTCCGCGGTTTCCGCCGAACCCGGCACCAACGCGTTCGTGATCGATACCGCCAACTTCCTCGTGCCGGCTGGCGGCAAGAAGGCGGCCCTCGCCCTCGTCGATGTGCTCGCGTTGCAGGTCGGTCCGGACGCGCAGTCGCTGCTCTACCACGTCTGCTCGAACCTGCCCGGCGTCGAGCGCGTGATCCTGAGCGAGGACAAGCGCTGGCAGGTGCGCAGCGCCGCGACGCGGTCCCTCGAGGACGTCGATCCGGTGCTCTCCACCGAGCCGTTGCGAATCCGGCTCAAGGACGATTCGGTGCTTGTGCGGGTCGCCGCCGTCGAGGCGCTCGCGCGCCGCAGGGATGTCCAGGCGATGTCCGCGCTGGCCCCGCTGGCGCAGGATCCCAAGCCCGGTGTGCGCGCCGCGGCCGCCTACGCCTACGGCATGCTGGGTGGCCAGGACGGCTTGCGCGGCATCGAGCCGCTGCTCTTCGACGATGCGGTGCCGGATGTGCGCCGGCGTGCCATCGAGGGGTTGCGCGAGGGCAAGACCGTCGGTGCGGCGGAGCTGATGCTGCGCGTCTTCGAGGATGAGCGCGACCGCACCGTGCGCGCCGCCGCGGCCGCCGCGGTGGTGGAGCTGGAGACGCCGGCGATGGTCGATAGTCTCATCCAGCGCCTGGAGGTGACCGACGCCGGTTCGAACGCGCGCGTCGCTCTCGTCAACGTGCTCTCGCGTTGCAGCGATTCGCGGACGGCGCCGATCCTGCGCAAGGTGCTGCGCGGCGACGACACGCTGTCGAAGGACGCGGCGGCGCTCGGCCTCGCGCGCCGCTGGGACGCGGTCGCGATCACGCAGCTCATTCGCATGGTGCAGGCGCGCCGCGTGCCGCGCCCGGCGGTGGTTCATCTCGAGCTGCTCACCAGCCAGGGATTCGAGACGGAGGAGTACGACAACATCGCGCGCAACTACTCCGACTGGTTCAAGATCAAGTCGCGCGGCCGGCCGGCGCTCTGGTTCCGGGATGCCCTGATGGAGCGCAACTACGACACGTCCGTGCTCAACTCGTTCGTGGCGTTGCCCGACAAGGGCCTGCCGGACGCCGTGCCGGACGTGAGTGACGAGGCGATCCCTCTGCTGCTGCGCGTCCTGCGCGAACGCGACTGGTACCTCTCACGCAACGCATCGCAGGTTCTCGCGGCCCACATCCAACTGGGCGCGCGCGCCACGGTGGAGAAGGCGCCGCCGATTCTCGAGTACTACCTCTCCCCGAAGGAGCGCGAAGACGCCATCCGTGAATTCAACATCTGGTGGGAGCAGGAAGAGAAGCGCATCGCGAAGGAGAAGGCCGGCTAAGCCTCTCGCTTTCCGGCAGCCCCGATTCCAGAACGGCTTTGGGCCATGGGCTCTGAGCTTTGGGCAGCGACCAGCTCGGCCGCTGGCCCGTCGAGAGTCGTTGGGCCTCGCCGGGACATCCGCTCCGTTGCGGGCCCACGAATCCCAGATTCACAGACTGGTTCCGACCCAGAGCCCTAAGCCCAAGGCCCAAAGCCGACTGCAACCAACGCAATCGAGCGCCCGCGCTCCGTTCGTCGGCCCTCGTCGGTCCCCCGGGTTACGGTGCTCGGTCCCGATGAAGCAAGAGGAACTCGTGGTCCTGCAGGAACTTCAATTGAGGGGACTGCCCGAGCCGGAGCGGCGCTGGTCACGTCGCCGTCGAGTTTTCGTCTGGACCGCGGCGCTGTTCGGGCTCGTCGGAGCCGTGCTCATCGTCGCGATTCAGCGTGAGCGGCAGGCGGACGATCTGCGCGTGCTGATCCGCTCCGCCGCGAGCCGGCACCGGCTCGATCCCGCGTTCGTCGAGGCGGTGGTGATCGCGGAGTCGAGTGGCAATCCGACGGCGGTCTCGTCGGCGGGCGCCGTGGGCCTCATGCAGCTCATGATCCCGACCGCTACCGAGATGGCGGGGCGGCCGCAGGAGGAGCCGCTGAGCCGCGACGAACTCTTCGATTCGGAACTCAATCTCGATCTCGGCTGCCGCTATCTGCACTACCTGGGCAAGCTCTTCCACGGCGACAGGAAGCTGGTGCTGATGGCCTACAACGCGGGCCAGGGACGCGTGCGCAAGTGGCAGCGCAAGACCACCGATCCCGACGAAATGCTGCGCCGCTTCGCCCCCTCCGAAACCCGCGCCTATGTAGCGAGGGTGCTCGAGTTCTGGGAGACGATCAAAGCGGAGGGATGAGTCGAACTTGGAACTCGGCCTTGGGCTATGGGCCTAGAGCTTTGGGTCGCAACCAGTCTGTGCAACAGGGATCTGTGGGACCGCAACGAAGCGGAAGTCCCAACGAAACCCATCGGCTCGCGACACGCCAGCGGCCGTCCTGGTCGCTGCGCAAAGCCCAAAGCCCAAGGCCCAAAGCCGTTCGGGAGAGGGCCGGGGTTCGGTCCGTTCGCTATCGGATATCCAAGGTCATCAGGAACTCGGCGTTCGAGCCGGTGTTCTGCAGCTTTTGCTGGAGCAACGTCATCGACTCGGCGAGCTGCATGTCGTTGAGGATCTTGCGCAGGACGTAGATGCGCTCCAGCTCGTCCGGGTGGAGCAGCAACTCCTCCTTGCGCGTGCCG
>CBDURV010000021.1:0-15296 GCA_965369495.1 uncultured bacterium | reverse complement strand
CAGCGAATGCCCATGGCCACAGATTAACGCGCGGCCCATGCAAACCTCGCGTCTAATGGTGGCGGATGGGACGGATCTCAAAAACATCGCTCGCGATCGCCGTCGTCGCCGGTGGCTTTCTCGCCGGATTGGCCACCAGCCAAGACGGGGGCGCCGACCTAAAGGAGCGCCTCAAGCAGGTGCGGCGCGAGGTGAAGGTGATCAACCTGCCCACGTCGATCCCGCGCATTCCCGCCCTCGTCAAGCGCGAGAAGGAGTACGTGAAGGTTCTCGATGAACTGCGCACCGCCGCGATGAGTGCGCGGGATGATCGCCCGAAAAAGTTGAAGAGCCTCTACGGCAAAGCGCGTGAGCTAAAGCTGGCGGCGCTCAACGACCTCAACGAGATCCTCCGTTTGCACCGCGGCGAGCACGTCGGCATCGATGAGAAAGCGATCTGGGAGCGGCTCAAGACGCGCTTCGCCGGCGTGCACTACGAGGACGAGTGGCTGGTCAATATCCTCGACGACATCGAGGAGAGCGCCAAGATCAACGTCGAGCTCGACGCGCGCGTCTACAAGTTCGATTCCGTGAGCTTCCGGTTCGACTCGACCTCGGCGCGCGCGATGCTCCAGATCATGAGCGACGAGCTGGAGTTCAAGTTCGTCGTGCGCGGAGACACGCTGTACGTGTTCAAGGAACGCAACGAGGTGCTCTTCGGCCGCAAGTACGCGCGACAGCGCGAGAAGGCGCACAAGGAACGCGCGAAGCAGAAGAAGGCGGGAGCGGGCAAGTGAGACGCGCCTGGATCGTCCCCCTGCTCGTCATCGCGACCGGCGCCGCCTACGTCGCGGGCCGCTCGTTCGCCGAGGAAAAGCCCCGCGCGCCCGGCAACAGCGCGCTAGCCACCGTCGCGCTCCTGCAGAAGCGACAGAAGAAGCTCTACGAGGACATCCAGAAGATCGAGAACGCCGCGGTCGATTGGGCGGATATCCAGAAGCAGCGCGCGGAAGGCAAGTTCGAGCTCAACAGGTTCGAGCGGAAGATGGAACGGCAGGGAAGCAAGGACTTCCACATCTTCATGGAGCGCTATCGCAACGACACGCTCGACACGCTGGTGATCCTCGACAAGGTGCTCGCCAAGCAGGCGTATGTCGATCCGCTGCGCAAGGTGTTCGGCGCCAAGCTCGACGTGCAGATCGAGGTGGACTGGGAGGAGATGACGATGGACGACGTCATCGACGAGATCGAAGCCGCGTTTCCCGCCAAGATCGGAACCAAGGGCGAGTTCGAGCGCGGGCTGACCATCAGCTTCAACGGCAAGATGACACTCCTGGCCGCGCTGCTGCAGATCGAGAACCTGTTCGGCGCCGAGATGGAAATCGAAGGCGACAAGCTCTGGTTTATCGCCCTGGAGAAGGACGAGTAGCCAGCGGGCCTAGTAACCGGCGTCGCCGGTGGCGCAGGCCGCGAGCACAGAGCGGCTCAGACACCGCGCCTTCTCGATCCGCAGTTCGATCTCGTGGCGAAGCTCGACAACTCGCGCGCTGTCGTCGATCGTCAGCGTCGTAAGGAGCTTCTCCAGATCCTGGAGCGCGCGCATGTAACCATCGTGGAAGGAGGCCTCGTGCTGCATCTTGTTTGTGACATCGGCCCATTCGCACCAAATCGTGAGTGATCGATGCCACGGCGCCGAAAAAACGACTAAGAAGCCACCTTCGTCGTATGCGTGACCACGCCGCGCGGCGCGTTCAGTCGAGCAGGCAGGACGAGTTCGTCGAGTTCCACACCGCGTGCGTTGGCGTGCCCGCGTTCCTCGTGCGTGACATGGAAGCCGCACTTCTCCAGCACGCGGATCGAGCCGGCGTTGTCCTTCGCGACGTGCGCCTGGATCGGCCGCTCGCCCTCGGGCCGACGACGGATTGATTCACAACCTCTCAGGGAAGCGATGAAGAGCACCCGCCGCGCTCACCAATCGATGATCGTCTCCACGTTGCTGGTCGCGACGTCGTTCCCGGTCGTCGCGGCGATTGCCGGAGAACTGCCCAGCATCGTGCTCACCCTAGCCCGAACAATTCATGAGGCGCGGGCGCATCGGGAGCAGTTCTTCCGGTAGTGAACACCAGGGCGCGGCACGGCGCGCTTTGCGAACTGCGGCGTGCTCTTCTGGGCGAGGACAGATCGTCGAGATCAAAGAGAGAGCCCGAAGGCGACCCGGAGGGGTCGTCGAGGGCGAACGATGCATTGCTACGGCGCCGTCAGGTGCCGTGCCGGAGACTCTGCGGCGATCTGGACCGTCCAGAAACCGCGCCCCATGAATTATTCGGGCTAGTGCGGTTCGCATTGGCCGTGCTGCTGTTCCTGCCGCTCGTCGCGCTGGGCGAGGCCGCGATTGGCTGGAGGGCGGTGCCCGGCGTCGCACTCACGTTCGTTTCGATGGCCATCCTGCAGCGGAGCGCACCGGGTCTCGCAGATACCGGGCGATATTCTGCGGAACCGCAGGCGGGAATTCGTGGATGCGCCGAACGGAGCTTGTAACGCCCGCTCCTCCCGGGCGTATTGTGGATTGGGTTCGACCCGACGAGCCCCTTGAGGACACACCACCATGGCGCGCACGATCAAGTTGCTACTCCTCTCACTCTCGCTCCTGCTCGCTTGTGGCGTCGGCGATGTCGCGGTCGATCCCGCGGACATTCCGGCCGCCGACGAGCAGTCGATGGAAGCGGGCCAGAACGTGCCGGCGAACGGCCCCACCGTCGCGGTCCACCTCGTTGGCGCGACCGGCGAGCTGGTCGGCCCCGTCGAGAGCGCCAAGGTCACCAAGTCGGACGCCGCGTGGCGCGCGCAACTCAGCTCGCAGGAGTTCCAGGTCACGCGCAAGGCGGGAACCGAGCGGCCGTTCACCGGACGCCTGCTCAAGAACAAGAGCGACGGCGTCTATACCTGCGTCGGCTGCGGCTTGCCGTTGTTCTCGAGCAAGTCGAAGTTCAAGTCGGGTACCGGGTGGCCCAGCTTCTACGAGCCCATCGCGCAGCCGAACGTCGGAGAGCATCGCGACGAGAGCGGCGGGATGACGCGCGTGGAGATTCACTGCGCGCGCTGTGAGTCGCATCTCGGCCACGTCTTCCGCGACGGTCCGCAACCGACCGGCTTGCGCTACTGCGTCAACTCTGCCTCACTCGGCTTCACGCAGAAGGAGAAGCTGAGCGAAATCGCAGAGAACGTGAAAACGCCCACGCCGAAGCGCGCCGAACTGGTGCTGGCCGGTGGCTGCTTCTGGTGCGTCGAAGCGGTCTTCGAGGAACTCGACGGCGTGTCCGAAGCGATCTCTGGATATGCGGGCGGCACCGCGGTGACCGCCAACTACGAGGCCGTGTGCAGTGGCCAGACGGATCACGCCGAAGCGGTGAAGATCGTCTACGACCCGAGCAAGATCAGCTACGGCGAGTTGCTGCGCGTGCACTTCGCCACCCACGACCCGACGACGCTCAACCGGCAGGGCGCCGATGCCGGACCGCAGTACCGCTCCGCGATCTTCTTCGCCAACGACGAGGAGCAGATGATCGCCGCTGCCTACCTCAAGAAACTCCAAGCGAGCGGCGTCTTCCCGCGTCCGGTCGTGACCAAGCTCGAGCCGCTCGAGACGTTCTATCCGGCGGAGGCGAACCACCAGAACTTCGTCTGCGACAACCCGGACCAGGGCTACGTGCGCGCCGTCGCGCTGCCCAAGGTCGCCAAGGTGCGCAAGGCGTTCCCGGACAAGCTGAAGAAGAAGAAGACCGAGTAGCGAGGCCGACCTAAACAAAGAGGGCCCCGCAAGCGGAGCCCTCAGTGTGGTGGTCAGAGGCAGATTCGAACTGCCGACACCTGCATTTTCAGTGCAGTGCTCTACCAACTGAGCTATCTGACCATCTGCCGGAGTGGCGGAGTCGCAATCTATAGCATCAGATCTCGCCGTCTGCCACAGATCGCTGCAGTTCGGCGAGGTCGTTTTTGATCTGGGCCCTGAGCGCCGCCTCATCTTCGAAGCGCTGCTCTTCGCGGATGCGGCGTACGAGGCGCACCTCGATCGTCTCGTCGTAGAGATCCCGGCTCCAGCCCGGGACGTGGACTTCCAGCCGTCGCGGCGAGCCGGCGCCGAATGTCGGCTGCACGCCGAGGTTGGCGATGGCGGGCGCGGTTTCGGCGCCCAGGAAGACGCGCACGAGATAGACCCCGTCGGGCGGCAGCACCTGCCCGCTCACGTCGAGGTTGGCGGTCGCGACGCCCATGCCGCTGCCACGCCCCGCTCCATGCACCACCGGCCCACGCAGGCAGACCGGTCGGCCGAGGACGTTGGCTGCCGCGCCGAGGTCGCCCCGCTGGATCGCCGCCCGGATCGCCGACGAGCCGACCTTCTCGCCCGCCTTGTCGCGCACCGGACTCGCCACGCGCACCTCGATGCCGAGCGCGGCGCCCAACTTCGGCAGCGTGGCCGGCGTCCCGTCACGCCCCTTGCCCAGGTGCGAATCGAAACCGAGCAGCAGGTGTTGGCAGCCGAGCCGATCCCGCACGACCTGCTCCAAGAAGTCGCGCGCGGGCAGTTCGCGCACCTTCGCGAAATCGAGCAGCACCACCACCTCGACGCCGTGCCGCTCGAGTTCCAGCATGCGGTGCTCCAGCGTCAGGATCATCGGCACGGCCGTTCCGGTCAGCGTGGCGCGCGGATGCTCCGCGAACGTCAGCACACACGGAGTCCCGTCCACCGAGCGCGCCCAGACCGAAAGCTCATAGAGCAGCTGACGGTGGCCGCGATGCACCCCGTCGAAGACCCCCACCGTGGCGACCGGCCTCTCGACGGCGCTGGCGTTGCTGTCGAGCCCGCGAAGAATCCTCACGCAGCGTCGTCCCTAGCGCGACCTGTAGTGCTCCTCGAAGCTGTCGAGGGCGGGTTTGACGCGAATACGGTCGGCGGGGGTCAGGCGCGTGATGAACAAGATCCCCTCCAGGTGGTCGAATTCGTGCTGAACGATGCGCGCCATCAGCTTCGAGAACTCATCCTCGTGGCGCTTCCCATGCACATCCGTCCAGCTGACCGCCACCGATTCCGGCCGTTCCACGTCTCCATTGACGCCCGGCAGCGAGAGGCAGCCCTCCTCGAACGGCACGCGTTCCCCGAAAGTGCGCAGTTCGGGGTTGATGAACGCGACCGCATCGGCCACTTCGCCGCTCTCGCTGGCAATGAAAAGCCGCAGCGAGCGCCCCACCTGCGGCGCGGCCAAACCCACGCCGTTGGCGGTTTTCATGGCCGCTTTCATCTCCTCCACGAACTCCGCCAGCCCCGCCATGGCGAGGTCGACGGGCGCGGCGCGGCGCTGAAGCACGGGATCCGGGTAGTAGACGATCTCCATCCGGTCCGCAGTGTATCCGGTCGCCCGAATCGGCGAAAAGGACCGCGATTCCGCTCGTTGACGGGCCCCGTTTACACCGTTAGCCTGCATTTTCACGTGCCCCGCGCGCTTGGGGCGAGGAGAGTGGAAGTTCTTCGGCTACCGGCTTCAAAGGCGAATGGCGCCATTCGAGTATCTTGTTCTGGGCGAGGACGCCGCGTTCAGATCGAGGAGTCAGGAGGAAGCTGTGGCCGGAGGTCACAGCGACTACGCAGCGACGAAGAGCTGGGCGCAGCGGACCGCCCAGACCCGCGGGTCTCGTGAATAATGCGGGCTCTCCTTTACCGATTCCGCCGGAACCATCTACGCATGAATATCAGCAAGCTCATCGACAAGGGCGAACAGGCCTACAAGAAGCGCAACTACGACTACGCCATCACGGTGCTGTTGGAGGCGGTCAACTTCGCCCCCGACAACCGCAAGGCGCGCGAACTGCTGCGCAAGGCGGCGCTCAAGAAGCATGAGTCGAACTATCCCAGCGCGGGCGCGGTGGCCATCTTCGGCCTGCCCCAGAAGATCGGGATGTTCTTCTCCGGCCTCGGCAAGAAGTCCAATCCGGAAGCCTACATGATGGCGTGCGAGCGGTACCTGATGCTCGACCCGAAGAGCCTTTCGGTCAACATCGCGCTCGGCGACGCGGCAGCGGGCGCGGGGCACGTGCAGACGGCGATCGTTGCCTACGAAACGGCTTCCGAGAACCATCCGGAAGATGTCGGCGCGCTCAAGAAGCTCGGCTTCCTGCTCTGGCGCAGCGGCGATATCAATCGGGCGCACAAGGTATTCGGCCTCGCCGTCGATCTAGACCCCAAGGACCAGGAAGCGGTCAAGGCGCGCAAGAACGTCGCCGCCGAAGCCTCGCTCAAGGAGACCGGTTTCGAAACGGCCAAGTCGTCGCGCGATCTCGTCAAGGACAAGGACGCGAGCGCCAAGGCGGAAGCGGGCACGCGCATTCACCGCAGCGATGACGACCTCGCCACGCACCGCACCGAAATCGAGGAACGCCTCGTCACGGAACCGGAAAACGCGGACCTGCTCCAGGACCTCGCCGAAATCTGCATCAAGAAAAAGGACTTCGATGCGGCCGTCGAAGCGCTCGAAAAGGCGGTCGCCGCCAGCCCGTCGCAGATGGCCGTGCTGTTCGCGTTGGGCGACGCCAAGATCGTTCGGCTGGAGCAGCTCGCCTATGACGCGAAACGCGACGGCAACACGGCCGACGTGAAGCGCTACAAGGCGGAGTTGGCGATCTTGCAGGTCAGCGAATTACGCGAGCGCGTGAAAGCCTATCCGACGGATCTGAACCAGCGCTTCAAGCTCGCCGGCCATCTGCTCACCGCGGGCAGCGTGGACGAGGCGATCGGGGAACTGCAGCGCACGGTCCAGGACCCCAAGTTCAAGGAAGAGTCGCAACTCCGCATGGGACAGGCGTTTGCGAAGAAGGGTCAGTACGATCTGGCCATCCGCCAGCTCAATTCCGCTTTGGAGGACCAGAGCACGGTGACCGAGCGGGTCAAGGCGGTCCACTACGAGCTGGGCGACATCTACGAGACGACCGGCAAGCCGGATCTGGCCAAGGACAGTTTCGGCAAGATCTACGAGGTCGATATCGGCTACCGCGACGTGGGCGATCGGCTCGCGAAGCTGGATTCGACGCAAGAGGAAGGTAAGCTCTCGCTCGACTAGGGCCTGATTCAAGACCCCATCTGGATTCGACCGGCTGCGGCTGCGCCTCGCTTCACGAGGCACACCGGCGGCGCGCCAGCGACGCCGGCAGCAATGCGGCTCGCGCGGTCTCGGTCCGACGATGAGGCCTCGAATCGGGCCCACAGGAAACCACTAGATACATGGCACATTCACGCACCGCGAAGAAGAACATTCGCAAGACCGAAAAGCGCAACATCCACAACCGCGCGCTCAATTCCGCTATGCGCACCGAAATCAAGAAGGTGCGCACTGCGATCGAGGCCGGCGACGCCGCGGAGGCGCAAGCCGCCTTCCCGAGCGCGCAAAAGCTGCTCGACAAGGCGTCCAAGACGAATCGCATGCACCACCGCCGCGCGGCACGCATGAAGAGCCGTCTGGCCATGGCGATCGCAAAACTGGGCTAACGCCCACCCCGCCCCAAAAAAAAGCCCCGGCTGAAATCAGCCCGGGGCTTTCTGCTATTTGACCAGCCCTATTTGATTCGGAAGCCGCAGAATTCGGGTTCGTTGGCGAAGATCCAGGCGACCACTTCGCCGATGCGGAAGTCGTCGCGGCCGTAGACCTCATGGCCCATCGCATCGGACGCGCCCGCCCGACCACCGCGCCGCGAGCCGACAACGCGCCGCAGGCGTTCGGCCCAACGGGCGAGGTGCTCCGCGCGCAGATCCACCCAGCCCTTGCGGGCGAAGGCGTCGATCTCGTCCGCGTCGAGCACGCGCGCGGCCAGCGACGGGTCGTAGCCGGGAATCTTGATTTCCGGACCGCGCAGAATCGACGCGCCGTCCGGCAACAGGATCGGAATGCCGACCGAGCCGATCAGGTCGGCGAGCTCCGGGCGCTCGCTCAGGCGCGCGGCCAGCGCCCCCGCAGCCCCCTCATTTTCGAGTGCTTCGGCCGACGCTTCGAGGGAACCGTAGACATCGCGGATCAGGTAGAGCTCGAAGAGGTACTTGGATAGTTGCGGCGGGCCGAGATCACCCAGCGCAACGCTCGGCACCGAGCCCTCGTCCTCCAACTCGCTGATGCGGTCGAGGGCGACCTGGCGGATGAGGCCGCCCTTGTATGTCGGACCCAAGATCGCCCCGTCGATGGCGGCGATGACGTCGCGGCCGGTCGAATGGCCCTTGAGCTCCATCACGGCCGCACGCGCGATCTCCTCCGGCGTGATGATCTCCATCTGGTCGAGGGCGGTGATCGCCTCGAACTCGCCGTGCGCGAAGTTGCCGTTCTCGCCGGTGTTGACGCAGGCGAGCTTGATCGTGCGTTCGCTCCCGTCGTCGTCGCGCCGGACGTCGAAGGCGGACGCGTCGGGCGTCGTGTCGAGCGGCTCCGAAAGCGAAGCCTTGCGCGAGGCGTAGAGCGGGCGCTGTTTGACCTTCTGCCGCACGAAGCGGTCCGCCTTGCGTTGCCAGACGTAGCCGGGCACGTCGCGCACGCGTACGTCGCGGTAGCCGATCATCGCCGCCGGCTTGAGCTCCTTGAAAACGGCGCCGCCCTCGGTGCGCGCGGCCAGCGTGAGCAGACCGGTGTGCGCGAACGCGACTGCGTTCTTGGCCATCAGCACGGGGCTCGGCTTGTCTTCGCCGTGGGTGTACGGGATGTTGAGCCCCATGCCGCCGGTGCCCATCGTGCCGACCTTCAGGTAGACGTCCGAGCCAACCTCCGAGAGGGCGGCCTGCAGCAGGCGCACATGCAGAATGAGCTGCGGAATCTCGACCGAGACGAGCAGGCTTTCGACATCGCGTTGAAGCGTCTCGCGGTCGTCGGTTTCCTGCGAACCGCGCAGGCCGAAGTCGGCCATGAGCTGGCGCGACGCGGTAGGAATGTCCTGGTAGGAGATCGCCGTCGCGGTGTTGATGCAGTCGACGACTGCCGCGGGCTGCTCGGCGTGGATCAGCGCGCAGAGTGCCGAGTGGCGCTTGGCCTCTTCGAAGTCCTCGTAGATGTCCGCCAGCATCGCGCGCCGGTCGCGGCGGGGAATCTCGACTTCCTCCGCCACGTCCGCCAGCGATCCGCGCGCGAAGACGTCGCCGTAGCGGCCATCCACGCTCGCCTCGGGGTATTCCTCGCGCAATGCATCGACCGCGATGTTGACTTCGCCGCGGCCCAGCGAAGCGATCACGATGCGCTCGGTGTCGCCGACACGAAGCAGACGACGACAGACCTGAAAGCCGACGAGGCCGGCACCGCCAAGGACGAGAACGGACGAAAAGCGGGCCATACGGGCGAAGATCGTATCAGACCGACCGGCGAAGCATGTCGAGTCCGCGGTCGAGCACATCGTCGGCGGCCGCGTAACTCATGCGGAAGTAGCCGGGTGCGCCGAAGGCCATGCCCGGCACGATCACCAGCCCCTGATCGAGCATGCGGCGGCAGAAGACGAGATCGTCCGCCTCGGGGCTCTTGGGGAAGGCGTAGAAGCCACCCTCGAGCGGCGTCGTCTCCAATCCGATCTCGTCGAGTACAACGGCGACACGATCTCGGCGCGCCTTGTAGAAATCCCGCACACCGTCCGTCGGCAGGTTGATCAGCTTGCCGATGGCACGTTGCATGATCGCGGGGCAGTTGACCTGTCCGATGGCGCGCATCGAGAAGGGGAACGCGGCGCGCAACTCCTCGCGCGCGTGCGCACCGGGGTGAATCGCGATGTAGCCGACGCGCTCGCCGGCGAGACCGAGTTCCTTGCTGAAGCTCGTGACGTAGAGCACCTGGTCGTACCACCGCGCGGGTTCGGGCGCGGGCTCACCGGTGTAGTTGAGCGCGTGGTAGGGATCGTCGAAAATGAGATAAATGGGACGGCTGTTGGCGGCGGAGCGCTGCGCCAATGCACGGCCGAGATCCATGTAGGTGCGCTTGGGATAGACGCGCCCGGTCGGGTTGTTGGGCGAGTTGATGATGACCGCGCGCGTGTTGCCGGTGCAGGCGTCGGCGATGCGATCCACGTCGGGCAGAAAGCCGTCGCCCGGCGGCACGTGGCAGACGGTGCCGCCGTAGTTGGCCACGTAGAACGGGTACTCGACAAACGCCGGCGCGCTCAGCACCACCTCGTCGCCCGGGTCGAGAATGCTGCGCAGAATGACATTGAGAGCCCCCGCAGCCCCCACCGTCAGACAGATGTCGCCCACCTCGTAATCAATGCCCGTGCGCTTGCGCAGATAGTCCGCCACCGTCTGCCGCACCTCGGGATAGCCCGGGTTGAGCATGTAGCGGTGGCGCAGGCCGTCGCGGATCTCCGACTCCTCCTTGAGGTGCTCGAAGAACTCCACCGGCGGCTCGTTGCACGGGTTGCCGAGGCTCAGGTCGGCCACGGCGTCGGCGCCGCGCTCTTCGCGCAGCTTGTGCGCAGACTCGAACATGCGTCGGATCCAGGAAGCGCGTTCGAGCGACTCGGCGATATTGCGGGCGATGGCCATGGATCGGAGTATAGAGGTTCGGCTGTGGGCCATGAGATTTGGGCCCCAAGACCCGCGAACCAGGAGCCGCTCGGGCGGTTAGAGTCGTGCAGTCCCATGTCCACCGCCGTTCTTCAGCGCCTGCTTCGGAACGCCCGCCGCGGCGACGCGCAGGACCAGTTCCTCCTGGGTACCCACTACCAGTTCAAGCGGCCCATAAACCTGCGCGCCGCGCGCCGCTGGTATCTGCGCGCGGCGGAGCAGGGGGACAGCGACGCGCAGTACTGCCTGGCCATCATGTTGCGCGACGGCGAGGGGGGCGTTCCGGATCGTCGCGGATCCGTGCGCTGGTTTCGACGCTCGGCGGAACAGGGCGACGGGGACGCGCAGCTATCCCTCGGGTATTCGCTCTTCTACGGCAAGGGAGTGCGGGGCAACCGCGCCGAGGCGCTCGAATGGTATCGCCGCGCCGCCCAGCAAGGCGAGCACCGCGCCATGCGCAACATCGGCCTCATGTACCTCAACGGCCACGCCGTCGATAAGGATGTGGCCGAGGCGCTGCGCTGGCTGCGCCGCTCCGCTGCACGCGGGTCCGCCAAGGCGATGGGCACGATCGCCGACATCTACGACGGCGATCGCGGCATTCCCAGGAACGCCAGGCTGGCCGCGCGCTGGTTACGGCGAGCCGCCGATGCCGGAGACGCCGAAGCGATCAGCGAACTCGGCGTGAAGTACCACAACGGCGACGGCGTGCGCCGCGACTTCGAGCGCTCGGCGCAACTCTATCGCCGGTCGGCGCAACTCGGCTACGATTGGTCCGCGTATCTGCTGGGGCTCTGCTACCGCGACGGCGAAGGGGTGCGTGCCAACCGACGCTGGGCACGGCACTGGTTCGACAAGGCGGCGAACACGGGCGTCCGCGAAGCAAAGCGCGCGATCGCTTCCATGCGTTAGATCGTGTCAGGCACGGTGGGACGAGTTGCTACTTCGTGCAATGGAAGATGTCGCCACTCGCCGCCGTGAGCCCCATGCGGACGGCATCGTTGGGGGAGACCAGGTCGGCGACGCTCGTCTTCTCGACCTTGAACCCCGCCTCCTGTAACCGGTCCATGTAGTCCGGTCCGTAGCGGCGCACATGGTCCTCCTGGCCGAACAGGCGCAGGCGCTCCGCGGGGTCGGTGACGGCGGGATCCTCGATCGTCTCGTCGGCGGTGATGGGTACGAGCACGATCGCCCACCCATCCGGCTTGAGCACGCGGCAAAACTCGCGCATCGCCTTTTTGTCGTCCGGGACGTGCTCCAGCACATGACTGCAGTAGATGACGTCGAACGACGCCTCCGGATACTGGATCGCGGTGATGTCCATCTTCACCATCGCCGGTTCCATGAGATCGGCGGTCAGGTAACCGTCGCCGACACACTGCTGAAAGCGCGGCGCAAGGCACGCCTCTGGAGCCACATGGAGCATCGACTTCGGCTTGCCGTCGAAAAAGTCGGTCCTCTCGGTCAGGTAGAGCCAGAGGAAGCGATGGCGCTCGATCGCGCTGCAGTGAGCGCACTGCGCATCGGCGCGAGGGATGATCCCGGAAGACAGGAAGCGGGACGAGGAATTCCCGCATACGGGGCAGCTCCGACTCGTGCCGCGGTAGCGTGCCGTCGTAGCTGCTCTCTTCAGGCGCCGCAGGGGTCCACGCGACCACGCCGGCAATTTGGATGCGAGGGTACTCATGAGCTTGGCTCCCCTATAGATCGACCGATCCGGGCTCAATGCTCAGGCTGGCCGGCGTCGCCCACTCGCGCCCACGAAAAAAGAGCGCCCGGCTTTCGCCGAGCGCCCTTTGCATTCGCTTCGATTCGCTACATCCGCGTCAGCGGATGTGCCATTAATATCGCGCTACTTCAGGCCGAAGACCCGGTCGTAGCGGTAGTACACCTCAAGGCACATGACCATCGTCGCGGTCGAGTAGACGCGGCCGCCGTCATGACCCCAGGGACCGATCGGATCCCACGAGCCGGTGCGCGAGCCACTGCCTTCCTTGTGCTGGTGCTTGACGATCGCGTCCTTCATGGACTCGTTCCACGCCTTCCACTCCTTGCCGCCGACCTGGAAGAGAGCGAGCGTCGCGTAGTACCAGTAGTACATGTCGATCGAGCCGTCGTCCTCGTTCCAGTTGGGAAGCAACTTCGGGTCGGTGCAGATCTTCGCGCCCGCCTTGACCATCGGGGAGGTCTTGGGATCCTCGCCGAGGAAGATGCGGGTCAGGATGCCCACGGCGGTCATCGACGCGCTCTTCTCGGGCGGGAACTTGTCCTGCAGGCCCTCGGGGCGCGCAGACGAACCGCCGGCGACGTTGTAGCCAACCTGGCCGAACTCCGGATCGGTCATCTTGTCGATCCACTGGCGCGCACCCTCGAAGGCATCGGGGTCGATGTCGAGGCTCGCGTATTTGCCGGACTTGAGCGCCATGACCATCCAACCGGTCACCGACGTGTCGTTCTCGCCGCCGCGGGGCTCGTAGCGCCATGCGAGGTACGGGTTACGCGACATCGCGATGAAGTCGAGGCCCTTCTGGGCCGGCTTCTTGTATCGCGGGTTGCGCGTCATCCAGTACGCCTCGGTCATGGCCAGCGCCGCAATGGCGTGGTTGTACATGAAGTGCTGGGACGAACGGCTTCCGTAGCAGCCTTCCTCGTCCTGCTGGTTCATCAGGTAGCGCAGGCCCGCACGCACGTTCTTGGCGTAGGGGTTGTCGCGCTCCGAACCGCGGTCGGTGTAGCCGGCGCCCAGGAAGGCGAGCAGCGCGAGACCGGTGCAGCCGACGTCGTAGAGCGCGCCACCGGGGCCGTCGCACTTGTCGTCGGGGGGGTCGTGCTTCATGAAGTCATCAACGTCCCACTTGCCGTCTTCATCGACGTCCTGATGATCCGCGAGCCACTTGAGGCCGAGCTCCACCGCGTTCTGCGTGAGCTTCGAACCACCACCCGCGCGCAGGTTGCGGCGACCACCGCGGCCGCGCTTGCCACCGCCCGCGCCACCGCCGAGGCCAATGGCCGCGTTGGTCGAGGGGCCGGTGAACGGCGCATCGCTCATGCCGTCTTCGCCGGCGGTCTCCTCGAAGTCGGAGTCGGTGTCGACCTCGTTATGGTCGTCCACCTCTTCGGTCTCGATCGGGGTTTCCTCGATCTCCTCCGGCTCCTCCTCCTCGGGCACCTCTTCCTCTTCCTCCTCGGTGTCCTCCTCTTCGTCCGCCAAGGACGACTGCATGTTGGCGCCGAGGTCCTTGTTCCCCGAGTCAACGGTGATGAGCGAGGCCAAAAGCAGGAGGATGCCGTGGATTACCGCGGAGATCATCCACCACGGGGAGTTCTTGACGATGCCTTGGATTGCATCGTTGAGCCCCGCTTCTTCGATTTTATGGTCTTGGTAGTGACGCATGGTTTTCTCTCTATTAGCCAGTTTCCTAGGCTTGTTGACGGACTTTCGACTGCTAGGCCCGTCAATCTGGACATTCTATGGAATCGGAAACGACGCAGCGCAGATTGGGTTCGTGCTTTCCGCGATTTTTTCGGTCGTCGGCGACTCCGACGCCGCAGACCTAACGCACGCTTAACGCGATCGGCTAGTGCAACCCTAACTCGCGCAGTTTGCGCTGCGTGTGGCGCAGCCTGTCGAGGCAGAGGGCGCGGAGATCGCGTTTGACGCGGGCGGGGCGGATGTCCGTCTTGTCCAGCGCGCGCAGGCGCAGCAGGTACTCCGCCTTGGTCTGCTTGAGTTCCCCCACCATCTGCTTGTAGCGCATGACCAGCTTGGGATCGGAGAGCGACACGTCGCCCGGCCGGTGGACCACGTCGACCTCGAGAATCAGCCAGCGCGAACGCTTCAGCTCAAGCAGAGCGCTGCGCTCCCCCGCCTTCGCCTTCTGAAGGAATATCGTCGCCGGCTCCTTCGAGGCCTGGCTGGTGACCTCGCGCGCTTCCTCGCGAACCTTCAGGTTGAGTTTGGCCGCGATCTCGTCCAGCGACTTGCCCGCCTTGAGAAACTCGCCCGCCTTGATCGCGAGCGGCTCCACCTTGGCGCGGATCTGCGCTTCGACCTGCTCATCGGTCAGGTTCGGGTTGACGATGCGCGCGGCCTGGGCTTTTTTGCGCTCCGCGGCGGGAATATCGATCAGCAATTCGCGCCACTTCACCATCGAACCGGAGTTGATGCGCTGGGGATCGTTCTTGTAGGCAATCAGGATCTCGCGCGGCGTGGCAGCGGGATCCCACGGGAGTAGCCGCTGGCCGCGGGCGAGGAAACCGTATCGGAAGAGCTGGCCCAGATGCGCCTGCAGGAGATCGTTACGGATCTTCTGTTGGTTCGTCGTGGGCGTGAGGCCGTTCTGGAGCAGGTCGTCGTAGTAGTCCGCCTCGCTCTTGAAGGCCGCGATCTGGCGCGACTCGATGTCCTTGACCTCGCGCTGGGAGATCTCGATGCCGTAAAGCTCCCCCACCTTCTCCAGGAGCTTCTGCATCAGGTAGATGTCGCGCGAGTTCTTGAGCGGACCGCCCAGCGCCGATTCGCTCTCGACGCCGAAGGAGCGGATCACGACGTTGCGCGTGACGATCTGCGCATCGAACGTGATCGGGAAGCCAAACTCGTCGTAGTCGTCGCCCTCGGACTGGGCCGACGAAACCGCGGCAAGCATGGCGACGAAACAGAGGACTCGCACGGGGGAGATTCTAGCCGCTACGGGGACAGCTGGAAGCTGATATGGATGCCGCCTTCAAGAGCCAATCGAGTTTTCTCTTCATG
>CBDURV010000020.1:0-15446 GCA_965369495.1 uncultured bacterium | reverse complement strand
CCGCCCGCCGGACGGCGCCGGTAGCCTTGATTCTTTCTCTACGGGGTTGGAACAGCTCACGGGGGAGAAAGCCGCCGCAGGCGGCTACTTGTCCTCTTAAGAAAGATGGGCACGGTCGTGGTCCCGAGAGGCTCCAAGCCGACCCGAAGGGGCGGCGCCTTGTTCCATTACTACTAACTGCGTTGGAGCAGGTCTCAGAAGGCCCGCCACGGACGGCCGCAGGCTGTCTCTTGTCTTCTTGTAGGCAGAAGGCCAACCTTGCGCCTCGGAAGCGCTCGCCCAAGGCACACTGCGCGACTCAAGTCGCAAACTGCCCCGCACAGTCGTTCTAATGGTGTTGTGACGATTTCACGAGCGGTCGCGATCCTGTTCTGCCTTGCGCTGTTAGCTGCGTGCAGCTCCGTGGCGGAGCCTGGGCTTGAGTGGCCCGCGATCCAACGCGGGGACTCGTTCGACGCTCAGCTACGGCGAGCCGCACAGAACGACTCAGCGGCGCTGTACTACCTTGGGGTCGCGGCTCTGACCGGTCAGGGCGTCTGTGAGGACATGGAGCTTGCACGCGCTTGGCTGAGGGCCGCGAGTGAAAAGCGGCATCCGGGCGCGCTTCGTGAACGGGCATGGCTTGAGTTCGACGTATGGCCCGATGAGTCGTTCGCTCAGCGCCAGGCAGTGGAGACGCTTCGAAAGCTGGCCCGCGCCGGAGATGCCGAGGCCGCCTTCTACCTCGCCCTCGGCCGACATGGGCTCGCCGGGATCTACGGGGAGCGTGAGTGGGGCGAGATCGAGCACGCGGCTGATGCTGGCTCTGAGATGGCGAGGCGGTCTATAGCGATGGCGCGCCGTGTGCGTCCAAGCACGGTCAGGTGGCTTCGGCACCTTGCAGAGACCCCGAACGTCACGAATGACGCAACTCGTAGCTTTGACCTCGGAGGGAGGCGAACCTCGAATCACACCGGCGAGCAGTGGCCCCGAAAGGCGTGGTTCGATGGGCCGGCGGATTTCGCGGCGGGATTGGCGCTCCTCTATGCCGAGGGAATCGGTGTTGAGAAGAGTGAGGAGGCGGCGTTGCACTGGTACGTCATCGGCGCAGAGCAGGGCAGCACATCTGCCGCGCTGGAGGCAGGACGAATTCTCATGAAGACCGGGCGGTCACGCGCTAATCGCGAGGAGGCCCTGCGCTGGTTTCGAGTTGGCGCGCGAAACGGCGATGAAGATGCGATGTTCGAACTTGGACGTGCGTTAGTGGCCGACGACGAGGCACCGGCCGCCGTGCGCGAGGGCGAAGCCTGGCTGCGCCGGGCCGCGTTCACAAAGCACTGCGCTGAGGCGTCGGAGTTGCTCGGTCGGCGGTACGTACGCAGGCAGGGCGTGTCGCCCGATGACAAGCTGCGACTCGGCGAGTGCTACGACTCGTTGTGGGGAATGCCATTCTTGCCTTCGGATCACGACAAGGCGTTGCGCTGGTACGCGGCCGCTGCTGACGCAGGGATCGCTGAAGCCGACTACAAGATCGGCAGGCTCTATCTCGGGTATGCGGAGTCGATGGGGTATGACCGAGAGGACGCCGGTAGACACGCCGTTCTTCGGTTCGAGAAGGCGGCCCGGCTGGGCCACGTGCCCGCCCAATGTGCCTACGGGCTTGCGAATAGCTGGTGGTGGTTCAGTAATCGGCTACCGGCGGAGCGCGACCCCGAGCGTTGCGTGCGGTGGCTGCGCAAGGCGGCGGAAAGTGGTTACCCGCAAGCTCAGCTCGTGCTCGGATTGTGCTACGAGCGCGGCTATGGCGTTGGCAGGAACAAGAGGTTGGCTCTGGAGTGGCTAGCACGGGCAGCGAAGCGGCGGACGGGGCTGGCTGCTCCCGAGTGGGACTATTGGTTGGATCTGCGCGCTCGTCGAAGCGCGCTAGAGACCATCGGCCGCCTGACCACCGATGGCAGCGAGTCCGGGACGAGGCTGCGATGGGGCGTACGCTGCCTTCGCGTTGCGTACGACGAGAACAATTCGGGCGAGGCAGCGTTCCTACTGGGCGAGGTCTACGCCGCGGGCCGAGGCGTGCCGCGCTCGCAAGAGGTTGCCAACGCCTGGTACAGACGAGCAGCGGACCTTCGCTGGGACGCCGCGCTCGAGCTGCTGCGAAACGGATCGGTAAACCGGTAGCTACCGGATAGCGACCAGCGGTACCGCGAAACCCCGCATACCTTCGCTACCGTTTGCACACGATTGCGAATCCCACGAAACCGCGTAAGCTGCTGGTGAGCAACGACCTGCGAGCTATCGGACCCGAATCCAATAGCTGCTTCGTAAAGCGGGGGTCAGTCACGCACACACATCGCGCGCAAGCACACAAGTCTGTGGCTGATATTGACACAGGCCCGCCTTGTGACATGCTCTACGTATGGCTGAACGCCAGACTCGGAACGTCTCTTTGCCCGCCCACCAGGACAGGTTTGTCGATGCCCTTGTGGGGTCCGGGCGCTATCGAACCGCAAGCGAGGTGATCCGCGACGGCCTGCGCCTGCTCGAAGAAGCCGAGCACCGACGGCTCCTTGAGAAGTGGATCTACGAGGGTCTGAGCCCCAAAGACGACGCACGCCTACCGGTTTTGCTGAAAGAGCGGGCGACCGCACATTTCGAGGCGTTGATTGATCAGGCCATGGGAGATGTCGAGCGTGGCGACGTCAACGACGGACCGACCGTGATGGCCCGCCTTCGCGCGCAGCTTGAAACTCCGCGGGATTGACAGGATCCTCAGTTGGCTGGCCACGCCTACCAGCTCACCGCAACCGCCGAGAACGAGCTCAGCGAGATTCTCCAATACATCGCAGAGCGTGATGGCATCGATCGCGCCGTGCATGTTCACGCCAAGTTCGTGAGTACGTTCGAGAGCCTGGCCGCGACGCCCGAGTCCGTGATTCGGGCTCGCGGCGGGGCTAGAAGTCTCGGCGAACTGCCCACACATACCAGCGCAGATTCGCTGCATGCGTGCCCCAATGGAATTCGAACCCGAAGCGGAAGTGCCACAGCGCATCGAGATCCGTTGTGTTCTCAAAGCACCACAGCACTTCGGTGAGATCCCGAGCGATGTCTGCGAGGTCGTCGATTCCGTCACCGACGTGAAACTCGGAGTTGCCGATGGATCGGCTGATCTCACCCGGGACGTTGTAGTAGCCGAGCGATGGGAATCGCCTGCAAGCGACCTCTCGATGGTGATCGTAGTCCGTGCCGGGCGGGTCGGGTTGGTCGTCATCGTCTCCGACATCGGGCGCGTGACGACCGAGGTACACCAGACGATCCAGGGCGTCCGCCAAGCAGTCCAAGTCGTCGTCGTCCGACCCTCTGGGAGCCTCAAGCAGTCGCAAGTACGACTCGATCGATTCGCGGATCTCGGGCGCTGAGGAATGCATGTTGGGATCGAATAAATTCTGCGTGCTGCGCGCACCGGTTTATACCGGTTTCCTCACAGCACCTACCGCGAAACCCCGCATGCGTTCGTTGTCGAATGCGCACGACTACGATTCACACGAATCGGTGTAACCGGCTCCGGGTCAAGCGCTCACGACCGCGCGGTGGCGAACGCAGTATCGGCTCCGAGGTATCGCGCAACGAGTTACCCTAGGATCAGTCGACCGCGTCTCTCTGACCGCAACAACACCAAGGAGTCCTTGTCATGATCAAGTTCGTCATGTGCCTGCATCGCCACCCGGATATGTCACGCGCGCAGTTTCAGGATTACTGGAAGAACCAGCACGCTCCCCTCTTCCAGTCGTTCGCGGACACCCACAAGGCGATCAAGTATGTGCAGGACCATACGATCGACTCGCCGGTCAATGACATGCTCCGCGAGTCCAGAGGCATGGTGGCGGAATTCGACGGCGTCGCGGAAGTCTGGTTCGAGTCGGAGCAAGCGTTCATGGACGCGATGAGTTCGCCGGAAGGGGAAAAACTCGGGGCGATCCTCGCCGCGGATGAATCCAAGTTCATCGATCATTCCCGATCGGCCGCGTTCCTCGCCGAAGAGCATGAGGTGTAATGATCTTGGAAAAATCGCGCCAGGCTCCGTACTGGTAGTGATTGATTGGCGGGGGTGCGGGGGAGGACAATCGGCGCGTGCGCATCATCGGTATTGACCCGGGCACGCGGGTAGTCGGCTACGGCATTCTCGACCAGGAGGGTTCCACGCTGCGCTGCGTCGATGTGGGCGTCGTCTCCGCGCCGGCCAAACTGCCGCTCGAACAACGGCTGGCGCGCATCGCCGAGCAGTTGCGGGCGGTGGTCGAACGCCACCGGCCCACCACCGCCGCCATGGAGGACGTCTTCGTCGCGAACGATCCGCGCGCGGCACTCAAGGTGGGTATGGGACGCGGCGCGATTCTCGCCGTACTCGGCGCTGCCGAGCTAGCCGTCGCCAGCTACCCGCCGGCGACCATCAAGCGCGCCGTGGGCGGCAACGGCCGCGCGCCCAAGGAGCAGGTTGCCCGCATGGCGGCCGCCATCGTGGGGCTTTCCGCCCCTCCGCAACCGCTCGACGCTTCGGACGCCCTCGCGGTCGCAATCACGCACGCCCTGCGGACACCCCGAAAACTGTCGTAACCGGCTTTCGGCACACTGCTTACGTCGATCCCAGCCCCCCGCGACGCGTCTCATGCCCAGATGGGTATCCCTTGCCAATGTCGGATTCGTGGGATATTGGTAGTCCGCTTGAGTACCACGCACTCCGCCCCGGGGCCGCAGTCGAATTTCCATCCAGAGCGATTCGCGGGTCCTGTTCTCACGGCGACTCTTCTGACCGCCATGGCGCCACCAGCACTGTACGGCGCCGCAGCGGCCTTCCTGTTCGCCGCGTTCGTGTTCTCGCTCTTCGAGAACGCGCTGCACGACTATTCGCGCGTCAAGCTGCTGGCCGCCGCCAAGCGACGCGGACATGAAGACGCGTTCACGCGACTGCTCGAACACGACGAGGAGATCCTGTTCGCCTCGAAGGTGGGACGCAGCCTCTTCCAACTCGCCGGCGTCGCGACACTCGTGCTCGCGATCGCGCTGCCCGATGGGCAAAGCGCGATAGGCACGATCGCCCTGGCCACTTCCGTCGCCCTGCTCTTCGTGGTCGCCAACGTCGCGGCGCCCTACGTCCTCGGTCAACGCTACGCCGAGGGCATCATGGTCCGCCTGCTGCCCTTGTACGCACGCGTCATCGCACCGCTCACCTGGGCGTCGTCGCTGCTGCAACGCATGACCGCGCGCCTGCTGCGCGCCGCGGAAGAAGAGGATCCGACCGAAGAGATCACCGACGAGATCCTGAGCGCGGTCGATGAGGGTGCCGCCGAGGGTTCCCTCGAGGATACCGAGAAGCGCATGATCGAGGGCATCATCGACCTGCGCGCCGTGACGGCCGACCACGTCATGACGCCGCGCACCGAAATGATCTGCCTGCCCATCGACGCGCCGGTCGAGGAGGCGCTCGCCCGTTCGCGCGAACGCGGCCTCTCGCGCCTGCCCGTCTATCGCGACACCCCCGACGACATCGCCGGCGTGCTCTACATGAAGGACCTGCTCCCCTACCTGGGCAAGCCGACGACGCCGCCCATTCAGGGCCTGCTGCGCACGCCGCTCTTCGTGCCCAGTTCCAAGAACGTCCGCGAACTGTTGCAGGAGATGCGCGTCCACCAGATGCACCTCGCCATCGTGCTGGACGAGTACGGCGGCACGGCGGGACTCGTGACCATCGAGGACATTCTCGAGGAAATCGTGGGCGAGATCGCCGACGAGCACGAGGGCGTCAGCCACACCGAGGTCGTACACATCGCCGACAACGTCGCGACGGTCGAGGGCCGCACCCACATCGACGATCTCAACGAGGCGCTCGACACGGAGATACCGGAGAGCGACGAGTACGAGACGGTCGGCGGCCTGCTCTTTACCGTGCTGGGCCGCGTCCCGACCGCGGGCGAAAAGTGCGATATCGAGGGCGTGCGCTTCACGGTGCTCGACTCGGACGAACGGCGCGTGCATCGCGTCAAGGTGACCGTCGAGCCCGCGGGACGCGAGTCCGCGTGAGCCGGCGCAAGCACCCCTACCGCGGCGGTTCGGTGCGCCAGACCGACGCGCTCTTCGTGCGCATTTCCGACTACGCCGAATCCTCCGCCGTGGTGCGCCTGCTGACTTCCGATCTCGGCGCGGTGTCCGCCGTCGCGAAGGGCGCCAAGCGACTGTCCAACAGTTTTCAGGGACCCGTCGATCGCGGACGCCTGTATGCGGTTCGCCTGACGCGGCGCGGCAAGGAGGGGCTCTACCACCTGCACTCCGCACGCATGCGCGAGGCGTTCGCCGGCCTGCGCTACGACGCCGCGCGCTTCGTGGCCGCATCGCTGGTGCTGGAAGTCGCCGCCGATCTGATGCGCGACGACGAACCGCACGCCGACCTCTTCCGGCTGACCGTCTTCACCCTCAAGGTGCTCGACCGCGCGCCGCCCGAACGGCTGGCGCTCGTGACCCCGTTTTTTCTCGTGCGCGCGCTGGAACTCTCCGGCCACGCTCCCGAACTCGACGCGTGCGTCATCAGCGGCCAGGCGATTCCGCGCGACCGACCGGCGCTGGTTCACCCCGGGCGTGGCGGACTGCTGCACCCCGAGGCGGGCCACGCGGAACCCGGTACGCGCAACGTGGCCTGGCACATCCTCGACCTCTACGTGGATCTGCGGGACCGGCCCGCGCGCGAGGCGCTGAGCCTGCCGGCGAGTGCGGGCGACGCCCACGCGCTGCGCCGCCTGCTGGTCGATTGGCTGGAATACGTGCTGGAACGCCGCTTCCGCGCTGCGCTGGTGGGCGTACCTGTCGCGGGTTAACCTTGGCCCGCCCCTTGCTCAACCACCGACTCGTGCCCTCGTTCCGCCGTATCTGCCCCCGAATCCTGCCGCTTTGGCTCGGTTTGCTGCTGGTCGCCTGCCAAGGCCCGTCAACCAGCGGTCCGCCCGACGAGTTGCTGGCGATCGGACTCAAGGCCTACGATGCGGAGGATCTCTCCACGGCCAGCACGATGTTCAGCGCCGTGCGGCAAAAGCACCCGGAATCGGCGCAGGACGAGCAGGCGAGCATCATGTTCGCCGAAACGAAGCGCCGGCAGCGCTACGGCGGCAGCGCGTTCAAGGCCTACAAGGACTTCGCCACGCGCTATCCCAACAGCCGTTACGCGGTCATGGCGGCCGAAGGCGAATACCACCTCGGCAACGCGTACTACGACAAGACGCTCTGGGGCTTCTTGTTCTTCAAGCCCGATCCCGTCGTGGGCGCGCAGGTGATGGAGCACATGCAGGTCCATTACCGCAACCACTCGCTGGCCCAGGAAGCGCTCATGGACACCGGCGAGTTCTTCCTCAAGAAGAAGAAGTGGGAAGGCGCAAGGACCTACTTCAAGCAGCTTCTCGCCGAGTACCCGCGCAGCCGACACGTGCTGCGCGCGCGCTTCCAGTTCTCCCGCGCGGTCTGGGAAATGAGCGAGGGCCCCGACTACGACGAGCGCCTCATGCTGCAGTCGAAGCGCGGTTTCCGCGACTTCAAGGGTGCCGTGCGCGCCGCGGGCAAAGAGGTCGAAATGGAAAAGCAGCTCACCTCGGCCGACCAGTTCCTCGCCAAGATCGACGAGCAGTTGGCCAAGAAGCAGTACCGCATCGGCCGTTTCTACGAGCGCACCAAGGCCCCCACCTCCGCGCTGCACTACTACCGCTACTGCCTCACCGAGTATCCCGACACCAAGGCGGCCAAGAAGTGCGCCAAGCGAATCCGGCCGGTCGAGGCGAAGATTGCCGAGCGGAACCAGCCGGAAGAACAACCCGCGGTGCCGGCGGACAAGGAGGCGGCGTGAGCGGTTTGCAGCTTCTCGCCCCGCTCGTCCTGCTGGTGGGTTGCGGCTACTCGACACGGCCCGACCACGGGGAGCATGCGCTCGCGGACGGCCACCTGCCGACCACCGCCGTCGTCCCGTTCGACACGAATTCCTACCGGCGCGGCCTGGAAGTGCGGCTCAGTCGCCGCATAGCTGACGAGATACGGTCCCGCAGCCCGCAATCCCCCGAATCCGTCACGCGCGCCGACTGGCTCGTCTCGGGGACGATCCTCAACGCCTATGAGCGCGTTTTGAGCGAAGACAGCGGCGATTCCGTGAGAGAATCGTCATTCTGGGTCGTGACCGAAATCGAGCTGCGCGACCGATCCGCCGATAGGATCATCGCAACTACGAGAATCACCAAGTCCCAGTCCTTCTCCGTTCATGCCGGACGTTTCCGAACGTGGGAACAGGCATCAGAAGAAGTGCTGCGCGAGACCGCCGAAGCCATCGTCTACTGGCTCGAGGCGACCGACGCACAGCAGGCCGCCGCGCAGAAAACGGGACAAGAAAGACCAAACAAGAAAAACTCGGGCTCATGAACGAGACAAAACCGGATTCCGGCGGCGACAAAGGCCGCGACGCGCGGAAGTTTCGCCGCACGCGCAACCTGCCGCTCATCCTGATGCTGGTCGGGCTGATGGTCATCGTGCTGATCAGCATCGACAACGGCGGCGACAAGACCGCGATCATCACCTACGCCCAGTTCCTCGATCTGGGTGAGCGAAAGGCAATCGAGGACATCGAGCTGCTCTACAGCCAGGACCGCGTGGAAATCCGCGGGAAGTTCCGCAAGGAGAGTCTCGCCGCGATCATCGCCGACGAGAACGAAGAGACGAAGCTGAGCGGCGCCGCCAAGAAGGCGCTCAAGGCGCGCGAAGGCTACCGCGTCGAGGCGGTCATGCGCGGCATGATCGACGAGCCCGGAACACAGCGGGAACTCGGCACGTTCGTCGAGTCACCCGACCAGTACAAGATGCGCGAGTCGGGGCATCTGCTGCCGACGTTCCTCTTCACCATCGCGCCGTGGCTGTTGATCGGCCTCTTCTTCTGGTTCTTCATCTTCCGGCCCATGCGGCAGGCGGGCGGAACCGGGGGCGTACTCTCCTTTGGCCGCAGCCGCGCCAAGCTCTGGACGCCGGAAATGGCGAACGTGAAGTTCTCGGACGTGGCGGGCGTCGAGGAAGCCAAGGAGGAACTGTCCGAGATCGTCGAGTTCCTGCGCAGCCCGCAGAAGTTCCAGCGACTGGGCGGTCGTATTCCGCGCGGCGTGATGCTGTACGGCCCTCCGGGCTGCGGCAAGACGCTGCTCGCCAAGGCGGTCGCGGGCGAGGCGGCGGTGCCGTTCTTCGCCATCGCCGGCTCCGACTTCGTGGAGATGTTCGTGGGCGTCGGCGCGAGCCGCGTGCGCGACCTGTTCACGCAGGCCAAGGAGAAGTCGCCCTGCCTGATTTTCCTCGACGAGATCGACGCCGTCGGTCGCCGCCGCGGCAGCGGACTGGGCGGCGGACACGACGAGCGCGAGCAGACGCTCAACCAGATTCTCGTCGAAATGGACGGCTTCGAGACCGACAAGGGCATCATCGTCATCGCGGCGACCAACCGTCCCGACGTGCTCGACCCCGCGCTCCTGCGCCCCGGCCGCTTCGATCGTCAGGTCACCATCGACCTGCCCGACGTCGAAGGCCGCGAGGCGATCCTGAAGGTGCACGCGCGCCGGGTGAAGCTGGCGCCGTCCGTGGAGCTCTCGCTCATCGCGCGCGGCACGCCCGGATTCAGCGGCGCGGAACTCGAGGCGGTCATCAACGAGGCGGCCATTGCCGCCGCCATGGCCAACCGCGACTGGATCCTGCACGGCGACCTCGAAGAGGCGCGCGACAAGATCCGCTGGGGCCGCAGTCGCCGCTCCCGCTCCAACGTCATGACCGAAGAGGAGAAGTCGGCCACGGCTTGGCATGAAGCGGGCCACGCGCTCGCGACAATGCTGCTCCCCAACGCCGAAAAGCTGCACAAGGTGACGATCATTCCGCGCGGCCGTGCGTTGGGCGCCACCATGTACCTGCCCGAACGGGATCGCTATACCTACGGTCGCGACTACATGCTCGATCAACTCGTCGTGCTCTACGGCGGTCGCGTCGCGGAACAGATGTTCACGCACGATCTCTCCAGCGGTGCGTCCAACGACATTCAGCGCGCCACCGAGCTCGCCCGCGCGATGGTGACCCAGTACGGCATGAGCGCCATGGGCCCGATCGCGTTCGGCGAAAACGAAGAGACCCTCTTCCTCGGCCGCGAGATCACGCGCCACCAGCCCCACAGCCCGGCCACCATCGAGCGCATCGATATCGAGATCGAAAAGATCATCCGGGAGAGCCTCGCACGTGCGGAGAAGTTGCTTCAGGACAACAGCGACAAGCTCAAGATCATCGCCGACGGCCTGATCAAGTACGAAGCGCTCAACGTGGCCGAGGTCGAGTTGCTGCTCGAAGGCGGCGATCTGGATCAATACCGTGCGTCCAAGAAAGCCCCGCCGACTCCGCCCGCGGAACCGACCGATGACGCCACCAAGGAAGCGGACGAGAAGAAGCCCGACTCCCTGCCCGGACTCGATCGCGATCCCAATCCCGGCTTCGCGTAACGCAGACTCGGAGTTGGCCTTGGGCTTTGGGCTTAGGGCCTTGCGCAACGACCAGATTGCGCCCCTGCGAGCGATTCGGGGTGGGGCCTCGGCTGTTGCGGGGACGGCGCCACGGCAACCGAGGCCCCGCGAGGATCGTGCGCGAGCGGTCGGCCTGGGTGCGGCGCAAAGCTCAAAGCCCAAGGCCCATAGCCGATATCGAGAGTGTTTGGCGTTGGGCTGTTAATTTCGGGACGTGGACTTCTTCGAGGCGCTCGCAACGCGTTCACACGCGCTCGTGATGGGTGTCGTGAACGTCACGCCCGATTCGTTCTCGGACGGGGGCGTGCATCTCGACGCCGCGGTTGCGGCCGAGGCGGGGCGGACGATGATCGACGAAGGCGCGGCGCTGCTCGACATCGGTGGCGAGTCCACGCGCCCCGGCGCGGAACCGGTCACGCCGGACGAGGAATGGGGACGCGTGGCGCCGGTGCTCGATCGCCTCGCCGGACTTCCCACGAGCATCGACACCCGCAACGCCGCCACCGCGCGACGCGCCCTCGACACGGGGGTGATTCTGGTCAACGACGTCTCGGGCGCCGCCGATCCCGACATGCTGCCCCTCGTCGCGGAGCACGGCGCCGGCATCTGCCTGATGCACATGCGCGGCGAACCGGGAACGATGCAGGCCGCCCCCCACTACGTCGATGTCGTCGGCGAGGTCGAGGGCTACCTGCTCGAACGCGCCGCAGCCGCGCGGGCGGCCGGCATCGAAAAAGATCGCATCCTGCTCGATCCCGGCATCGGGTTCGGCAAGACGCTCGCCCACAATCGCGCCCTGATCGCGGCACTTCCACGGCTGGCCGCGCGCGGCTATCCGCTCCTCGTCGGCGTTTCACGCAAGCGCTTCCTCGGGGAGCTGACCGGCCGCACGGTAGACGCGCGCGGTGATGCCACGACGGCCGCCGTCACCGTCTGCGCCGGGTCCGGGGCAGCCGTCGTGCGCGTGCATCGGGTCGCGCCCGCGATGGACGCGGTCCGGATTGCCGCGGCACTGTCGCCGGAGTCTCGGAAATGCCGATAGAGTAGAGAGTTAGAGCGATGGACGAGTTTCGACAGTATCTCACCGGGATCAACCTGATCCAGATCGGGTTTCTCTGGTTCCTCGTCTATTGGACGCTGCGCTATCTCGAAACCACGATCGCCGGTTCGTTTCTGCGCTCCATCGGCTTCGTGGCGATCCTCGCGGTCATTATCGCGGTGAAGATCTTCGACATGTTCGGCATGGCCGCGCTGAGCGAGATTTTCAAGTACTTCGTGATCTTCGCCATCATCAGCGTGGTGATCATCTTCCAGCCTGAATTCCGGCACGGAATCACGCGCCTGGGCCGTTCGCCCTTCGCACGCACGCTGCGCCGACTGGGCGTCAAGGCGCCGGAGAGCGGCCCGTCGTCCGAGGACGAGATCTGCCGCGCCGCACGCCGCTTCTCGAAAAACCACACCGGCTCGATGGTCGTTATCGAGCGCGAGATCTCGCTGCAGGCCTACATCGACCGGTCGGTGCGCCTCGACGCATCGGTTCGCGCCGAACTGCTCGACACCATCTTCACGACCCCCACGCTGCTGCACGACGGCGCCGTGATCGTGCGCGGCGATCGCCTCGAAGCCGCGGGCGCGGTGCTGCCCCTCACGCAGAACCCGTCGCTTCCCAAGCGCTACGGCACGCGCCACCGGGCCGCGGTGGGCATCTCCGAGGAGTCCGACGCCGTAGTCGTCGTCACGTCGGAGGAGACGGGCGCCATCAGCCTCGTCTACGGTGGCCAACTCTACGCCCAGGAAGACACGGTCAAGATGGAAGAGACGCTGCAGAGGCTCGTTTCGGGCGAGGATCCGGTGCCGGCGTGAAGCAGTTCCTGATCGGTCTCTTCACGCACCACCTTGTCACCAAGGTCGTCTCGCTGCTGCTGGCGAGCGTGCTGTTCGTCTTCACGCAGCAGGGCATTTCCGACACGCAGCGCATCGACCAGCTCACGATCGAGTTCGAACTCGACGAGAGCGCACGCAAGAGCTACATGCTGCTCGGGAACAAGGTCACGCTGACCGGCATCGAGATTTCCGGACTGCGCAAGGAGCTTGTCCTGCGCAGCGAGGAGTTGCGCCGCGCCGGCTGGCACATGAAGAAGGTGATCGACATCGACTTCGTTCGGCGCCACCGCGGCGGGAACAAGGAGATCCGCATCGACGCCGAGTTCTGCCGCACCGAGCAGATCCCGTGGACGCTCGGCAAGAACTTCCGCCTCGAGCTCAAGAACCCGGGCGTGCTGGTCATCGACGGCATCGTCAACCGCACCTTTCGCCCCTGGCTGAGCCCAGAGGAACTGGCCAAGTTCCAGTTGAGCGACGCGAGCCCGTTCCGCGGACCCGACGGTTCGCTCGACATCTTTCCGGAGTTCGTGACGGCCGAAGGGAATCCCATCGAGGCGATCGCCGTCAGCGGACCCGACTCCAGCCTCCCGCGCACATCGGGCGACGAGATGCTCAAGCTCTACATTCGCGTGAGGCCGCTCACGGAGACGCTCGCCGGCAAGACGACGCTGTCCGCCGCACGCGCACCGTACGGGATACTCGACATCGATTGGGTGCGGTCGGGTTGCACGCAGGTGGAGTTGCTGCGCGTCAACGCGCCGCAGCAGGAGAGCCCCGCCGCGCTGCGCGACAGCACCCTCAACGTGCGCTGCGCGGGCCTGATCCTCAATCCGATCGAACTGCAGGTCACGCTGCCGGTACAGTTCAACACCGCCAACGGCGGGTGGACGCGCGAACGCATCGAGAGGGAGTACAAGGCTTTCGGCCCCAAGGACGGCGAGACGAAATTCCAGACGCTGCCGCCCAACGCCGGCATCGACGGCTGGACCGCCGTCTCGCAACTCCTGATCAAGGCGCTGCCGCAATGGGCAGGCAGGGAGAAGGAGATCGGCGAACTGTTCGCCATCGAAATCGATCTCGCCGGCATCGTCGCCGAGTCGACGGCCAAGCCGGACCGGCTCGAGATTCCGGTGCGCCTGCGCGCCAGGACGAGCGCAGGCGAGGCGACCAAGGCGCTGGCCGACCGTGAGATCCAACGCGCCGAAATCTGGTTCGTCTATCGCCTGCGCAAGGACGACAATTGACCTCGCGTGTCCTCGCCATCGACGTGACGGGTCCGGGAGGCGGCGCCGCGCTGCTGTTCGACGAGAAGCTCACGATCGGCCTGATTCCGCCTGCCGTCGCCCGCGGTCGTGATCTCGTACCGGAGGTGGCGCGTCTGCTCGAGGAATCCGGCACGACGCTGGAACAACTCGAAGGCATCGCCTGCGCCGTCGGACCGGGCTCGTTTACCGGCATTCGCATCGGCATCGCGACCGCCGCCACGCTCGCCTACGCCGCGCACCTGCCCGTCGTCGCCATCGGTTCCCTGCACGGCATGGCCGCGTCGGCGCCCGAGAGCGAGCGGGATGTCGCCGTCGTCCTCAACGCCCGCCGCGAGTACGCGTTCGCCGCACGGTTCCGCCGACCCAATACCGGGCAGAACGGTGGCCGCCTCGAACTCGTCGGCGAGTATCGCCATGTTCCCGCTGCCGAACTGGCCGAGGAACTGGCGCCGTTGACCTATGTCATGGGCGATGCACGCAGCGCGTACCCCGCCCTGTTCGAGCGCTTCCCCGGCAGCGCCAACACCGACGTGCACCCGGATGCCGTGGCCCGCATCGGCGCTCGCGACCTCGCCGCCGGGCGCGGCATCGACGCATCCGAACTGCGCCCGCTCTATCTGCGGCTCTCGGATCCCGAACTGCGCCGCGCGAATGCGGTAAAGTAGCGCTACCGCACACCGCATCTGTCCGCCGGATGCCCGCCGGAGTGTCCCAATGGGCGAGTAAGAAGAGGACAGTATGCAATCTCGTCGTGTCTGGGCGGAGATCGATCTCGACTCCATTACCCGGAACCTGAACCGTCTCCGCTTCCAGGCCGGACCCGATCGTCGGATCATGGCCATCGTCAAGGCGAACGCCTATGGCCACGGCGCCGTGCCCGTCGCGTGGCACCTCGCCACCCACGGCGTGGATGCGCTCGGCGTGGGCGACTCGCAGGAAGCGATCGAACTGCGTGATGCGGGCATTTCCATCCCGATCGTCGTGCTGGGCGCGATCGTGCCGGGTGAAATGGGCGCCGTCGTCTCCCACGACATCGAGGTCACCGTGCACAGCGGCGAACGCGTCCGCCTGCTCGAGCGCGAGGCGCGCCGCGCCAACCGGCAGGTCGCCGTGCACCTCAAGGTGGATACCGGCATGGGCCGTCTCGGCTGCAGTCCGACGCGCGCCGCGGAGATCGCAGGCGTCATCGACCAGTCGGAGTTCCTGCGGTTCGTGGGACTGTGCACCCACTTCTCCTCCGTCGGCGCCGAACCCGACCCGTTCACGCAGCAGCAGGTGACGCTCTTCGAAAACGTCTGCCGCTCCATCGCCGACACGGGCGTCGCACTGCCCGCGCGCCACGCCTCCGCGTCGGCGGCCGTTCTGACGCGCGTGGCGTCGCATCTCGACATGATCCGTCCCGGCCTCGGGCTCTATGGAATCGCCCCCGAACCGGAACTCGCCGAGGGCCTCTCGCCGGCGCTCACGCTCAAAACGCAGGTGATCTTCCTCAAGGACCTGCCCGCGGGCGCACCGGTCGGCTACGCGCGCGAGCACGTGACCTCGCGCGCCACGCGCATCGCCACGTTGCCGGTCGGCTACAACGACGGCTACCCTTGGCGCCTCAAGGATCGCGGCGAGGTTCTTCTGCGCGGCCACCGCGCCCCCGTCGTTGGCCGCGTCTCGATGGACTACCTGATGGTCGATGTGGGCCAGATACCGGGCGTCTCGGTGGGCGACGAGGTGACGCTGCTCGGCACCTCGGGCGACCGCACGATCA
>CBDURV010000019.1:0-15498 GCA_965369495.1 uncultured bacterium | reverse complement strand
GGATCAAGGACGCGCCGGACCATGACGCAAAGGCCGCGGCCGTGGACTCGTTGCTCTCCGAACTCGGCTACAGCTAGCAGCGCCCTACTCGAGGCCGTAGCGCTGCTTGAGCTGCTTGACGACATCGTCAGGCAGAGCGTAACCGTCGATGACTCCCTGCACGTACTCCTTCGACGGGCGATCCGACAGCCAGGTCAGGGACTGCGCGAAGGCGTTCGTCAGCGTGCCGCCGCGCCGTAGCCCCTCTTCGATGAACGGCTTCATTGCCTCCCACTTGTTGCGACCGGTGCTCTGCAGGTACTGGCGAATCTGCCACCACTGGTTCTTGGTCTTGCCCATTCCTTCCATGAAGGCGCGGTCGAGCACGACATAGTCACTGGCGGTGAGTTTGACGCCGCGTACCGAGTTGACGGCGCTGAGGTTGCCCCGTGCCAGCGCGAGGGAGATGATGCCGGCCACGTCGATGCCGCGCAGTTGATCGGGCGGGATGCGGCGCAGCAGGCCGAGCTTCACATCGTCGGAGACGTCGGGATCGTGCAGTTTCGCGAGCATCTCCTCGGGCGAAATCGGCCCGGCCCACATTTCGAGGTTCCTGCGCAACTCGCTCAGGTTCTTCTTGAGCGCCTTGGGCAGCGACTCGGGATCGAGTTTCAGGATGGCTTCGACGTAGCCGGTGAATTTCGCCAAGCGCTCCGCATCCACCGCACCCGGCAGCATCACGGCAAGGCCCTCGGTAAACGCCTCGAACGGATCGTCGTCCATGCCCTCGAAGTAGGCGGGATTCTCCGCCGCCTCCTTGTAGAGCGTCTCCATCATGTCGATGATCTGCTGATCGTTGTCGAAGGCGAACCGGAGCCATGGGTAGAGCAGCGGCATGAGTTGGCGCTCGTCGCGCACGAAGCGGCGCATCTCCTTGTCCGCCAACAGTTCGTTGATCGTCTTGAAGAGCTCCTTTTGCCCCTCGGGCCCCTGGTGCAGCTTGATCTTGGCGTAGCGCATCAACTCCGCGCTCAACTCCTCGACCGTTTCGAGCCCCTCGATCGTGAGCGGCCGGTCGTCGATGACCTCCACTCGGCCCCTGGCAGGGCCGCTGCTACCGCGTTTTTTCGCGCCGGCTCGCTCGGTCTGTGCGCCGTCCGAATCCCGGGGTGTCGTGGCCAGCACGGAGCCTCGGTCCTCGCTGGCGCCCGCTTGGTTGCCAGGCGCGCGCCCGCCCGGCTCCAGCCGCTCACCCATCTGCATTCCCACGAACAGGGCGATGCCCAAGCTCGCGACCCACACGACTGCGATCAATAACTGCTTTCCCATACGGTAGTTATCGCACATCGCATGCCGCGCGCATGCTGCCGGGAGCCCGAAAGGAGCTTGCGAATTCGGGAGCAAAAATCTTGCGGGGTTGGCGGAACCGCGGGGCTCGTGTTTGAATCCCAGCGAATCCATGGACGAAACAGGCGTTGAGAAAACGGAGGTCATCGATCTCGTCATGCAGCATGGCGAGACCGGCGAGTTCATGTTGATCATGATTGAGCCCCGCGAGTGGGACGGGTCGCACGAGCGACTGGTCCAGCTTCAGGACAAGCTCAACACCTATCTGACCTACGCGCTGGATGGGCAATTCAAACAGGAGAACCCGGAGGCGGAGGGGGCGGCGATTCGCATTCACCTCGACTACGAGTACGAGCCGGATGCGGTCTCGCTCGGCTTCCTCGACGCGGCCAAGGACGCCATCGCCGAGCACAGCATCGGCTTCACCTGGTCCCTCATCGGCGACGATGAAGCCGAGTAGGGCTAAACGCTTTACGCTCTACGCTTGACGCCGGATTCCCGTGGCGATTCGACTGCGCGGCGAAGCGCGACCAAGACCCCATCCCTCCCGACAAACGCGCAGCCAGCCTGGTCGCGGCGTCTAGCGTAGAGCGTAAAGCCTCTAGCCGTCTTCCAGCTCCGCGGCTCTTACCTGAACCGCGCAGAACTTGAACTCGGGGATCTTCCCATCCGGGTCGAGCGCGTCGGTGGTGAGCGCGTTTGCGGCCGCCTCGCGGAAGTGGAACGGGATAAACACCGTGCCCTTCTGCACCTTCACGCTGCGGCGCACCTTGAGCGTGATCTCGCCTCGGCGGGAGGAGACGTGGACGATGTCGTCGTGCTCGACGCCCAACTCCTGCATGTCCTCGGGGTTGATCTCGACGAACGCTTCCGGCTCGCGCGCGTGCAACGTATGGCTGCGGCGCGTCATCACACCGGTGTGCCAGTGCTCCAGCACGCGACCCGTCGTGAGAATGAACGGATACTCGGTGTCGGGTAGCTCGTCGGCGCCGGTGTGTTCCGCGGGAACGAAACGCGCGCGGCCGTCGGCGGTCGGGAACCCGTCGCCGAACATCACCACGGTGCCGTCGCTGTTCTCGGGATCGGGGCAGGGATAGAGCTTGCCGTTCTCTCCCAGCGCATCGTGCGATAGACCGCGATACGCGCTGGTCAGGCCCACGAACTCGTCGAACACCTCGGCCGAGGAGGCGTACTCCATCGGATAGCCCATGCGCGTCGAAATGTCGGCAATCACGTGCCAGTCGCTGCGCGCCTCGCCCGGGGCCTCAAGCGCCTGGCGAGCCAGCTGCACGCGCCGGTCGGTGTTGGTGAACGTGCCGTCCTTCTCCATCGCGGATGTCGCGGGCAATACGACGTCCGCGAACTCCGCCGTCTCGGTCAGGAAAATGTCCTGCACGACCAGGAACTCCAGCGCGGAAAGCGCCTTGCGCACCTTGTTGATGTTGGGATCGCTCAGGAACGGGTTCTCGCCCAGCATGTACATGCCCTTGACGTCCCCGGCGAGCGCCGCCTGCATGATCTCGACGACCGTGAGGCCGGGCTTGGGGTCGAGCTCGACTCCCCAGGCCGATTCGAACTTGGCCCGAATGTCGGGATCGGCCACCGACTGATAGTCGGGAAAGACCATCGGGATGAGGCCCGAGTCCGAAGCGCCCTGCACGTTGTTCTGGCCGCGCAGCGGATGCAGCCCCGTGCCGGAGCGGCCGATGTTGCCGGTCATGAGCGCGAGCGCGATGAGGCAGCGGCAGTTGTCGGTGCCATGCACGTGCTGGCTCATGCCCATGCCCCAGAAGGTGATCGCCGAGCGCGCGCTGCCGTAGGTCGCCGCCACTTCGCGAATCAGCTTCGCCTCGATGCCGCAGATCTTGCTGGCCATCTCGGGCGTGTAGCGCTTGACCGTGTCACGCACCTTGTCGTAGTCGGTGGTGAACTTGGCGATGTAGTCCTCGTCGATGAGCCCCTCATCGATGATCACGTTCATCATCGCGTTGTAGAAGGCGACATCGCTGCCGGACTTGATCTGGCAGAAGCGCCAGGCGCTCTCCGTGATGCGGCCGGCGCGCGGATCGACGACGATCATCTTCGTCCCGGAGCGCGCCGCTTCCTTGAAGAAGGTGGCCGCGACGGGATGGTTGGCGGCGGCGTTGGTACCGGTCAGCAGCGCCACGTCGGCGTTGCGCACATCGCCATAGGTGGTCGTGACCGCGCCCGAACCGATGCCCTCCAGCAGCGCCACCACCGAACTGGCGTGGCACAGGCGCGTGCAATGATCGACGTTGTTGGTCCCGAAGGCGGCGCGCACCAGCTTCTGGAAGAGGTAGGCGTCCTCGTTGGTGCACTTGGCCGAACCGAAACCGGCGAGCGCTCCGGAACCGTGCGTCTTCTTGATGGCGCCAAGGCGCTCCGCCACGATGTCGAGCGCCTCGTCCCAGGTCGCCTCGCGGAAGGCGGGCATCACCTCGGCGTAGTCCACCACGCCGCCCGGCTTGCGCCCCTTTTTGCCACGTTCCGCCTTGACCGCCTTCGAGAGCGGCCCCTTGGGATAGTCAACGCGAATGAGCGGCGTGGTGAGACGGTGCGGATGGTTGGTGTAGTCCCAGCCGTAGCGCCCCTTCACGCACAGGCGCGCGTGGTTGCCGGGACTTTCGCGGCCGTCCACGAACGCCACCTGGTTGCGCTCCTCGTCCACGTGGTAGGTGAGCGCGCAGCCGACGCCGCAATAGGGGCAGACCGAATCCACCGACTTGAGTTCGTCGCGCGGACGGATCGGCGCGGCAATCGCCTTGTTGACCAGCGCGCCGGTCGGGCAGGCGGCCACGCACTCGCCGCAGGTAACGCAGGTGGACGCGCCCATCGCGTTGTCGAGATCGAACGAGATGCGCGCCTCGTAGCCCTTGCCGGTGCGGCCGATGACGTCGTTGTGCTGGACGTCGTCGCACGCGCGAATGCAGCGATCGCAGAGGATGCACGCCTGATGATCGACGCCGATGGCGGGTGAACTGTCGTCGGTGGGACGCGAACTGCCTCCGGGCAGGCGCCCCTGCACGTCGTAGCGCGCCGCCAGTTCATAAAGCTTGTCGTCACCGGTCGTCGACTGCTTGCGCGCTTCCGCGGGCTGCTCGCTCATGAGCAGTTCGGTGAGCATCGTGCGGCAGCGCTCCACCTTGGGCGAGGCCGTATGCACGACCATGCCGTCCTCCGCCGCACGCACGCACGACGCCGCCATGACTCGCGCCCCCTCGACCTCGACCGCGCACATGCGGCAAACGCCGACCGGTTCGAGTCCCGGGTCGTGGCAGAGTACGGGAACGTCGATCTCGAGCGCGCGTGCCGCATCCCAGATCGTCGTCCCCTTCGGGACGGAGACCTCGCGGTCGTCGATGGTCAACGTGACGGATGACATGGAAGTCCCAGGTTGTCCGCGATTTCGCCGGGCACGTAACCTTCGTCGCCCCAACCCCTTGCGCGGTAGTAGGTGGTAATCATAGCGCGCAGCTTGCTGGGCGACAACGCGCCCTCCAGCAGCCTCTGGGGCAGCGTATCGGACGCGGGCGCCCAGCCTGCGCGGACATTGAACTCCTTGCGCAGGGCGCAGACGTTTGCGCCGACCTCCGTGAGGTCGATCTCCTCGCCCGTCACGAGACGCAGCAACTCCGCCCCTTCCCGCTCGAAGTCCTCGAAGACGCCGCGCAGGAACTTGCACAGAATGAGCGCGTCCATGGCGGCCGTGCGGTTTTCGACGGCCACGACCTTGCGCGCGTGCTCGGGATCGAAGTCGAGACGATCCGCCTCGTCCGAGAAGTCGAGTTCGTATGCGCCGCTGCGATTGTGGTCGGCGCCCCGGGTCCCGACTGCAAAACCGAGCGCCATCGACTGCATCGTGCGCGGGTCGTAGCCGGGAATCTCGAGCCCCTTGACCGTCATGGCGAGCTCGGGCCGGCCGAGACGCTGCGCGGCGATCGCGGAGCCCTCCGCCAGCAGGTCGCCGTCGCCGCTGCGGTGCGCGATGCGCTCGAGCATCAGCAACACGCCGTGGGTTTCGCCGAACGCGAGCCCCCCGAAGCGAGCCTCCATCGCCATGGCAATCGTCCCGCCGGCGGAAATCGTGTCGAGCCCGAACTCGTCACAGTGCGCGGCCGCCTCCAGCACGAAGCCGCGGTCATCGATGCCGAGCAGCGGGCCGAGTGCGAAGACACTCTCGTATTCGAGTCGCACGTGACCGCCACTGGGCGACTTGAAGATGTGCTCGCAGCCTATCGTGCACGAAGCACACGAGGCGCGACCAACGCGATCCATGGCGTGCAGTTCCTCGGCGCTGACGGCTGCCGCGCCCTCGAAATGCCCCGCCTGGAAGTTGCGCGTCGGCAACCCGTTGAGACGGTTGAAGACGAGCACGTTGGCGATCGTGCCGAGTTCGCGGTACTTGGCGGTGGCGGGCCCGAAGCTCGCCTTGGAGAGTTTCCGCGCGGCGGCGACGACACCTTCCGTATCGAACAGTGCGGCGACGCTCGTGCCACGCACCGAAAGCGCCTTGAGGTTCTTGGCGCCCATCACCGCGCCGATGCCGCCGCGCCCCGCATGGCGGCCGTCGTTGCTCATCGTGGCGAATCGGACGAGGTGCTCGCCTGCCGGGCCGATGGCGGCGGTGCGGAATCCCTCGAGCGTGCACTCCGGCGCCGGCCGCCCGCGCCACTCCGGGCAGCCGACGACCGAGACGTCGCCACCATCGACGAGGACGTGCGCGAGTTCGGGTGCGCGGCCGACGACGACCAGCGCGTCGTAACCGGTGCGTTTGCCCGCGATGGCGAAGTGGCTGGAGGAGATCGCGTCGTTGAGCAGCCCGGTCAGGGGCGAGCGAGCCACGACCGCGAATTTGGCGGATGTGGTGAGCGGCGTGCCGACGAGCGGGCTGAAGCTGAAGACCAGCGGCGCCTCCGGGGCGAGCGGGTCGGCCCCCGCGCCCCCCTCCCACAGACAGATCCAGGCGCCCAGTCCGACACCGCCCACGAATTGGCGCAGGCGCTCGGGCGGAATCTCGACCGCCTGCGCCGTTCCCGAACCGAGATCGATTCGCAGATAGCGTCCGTGCCATCCGTGGCCCACCAATGCAGTATCCTGCGCGCCTCAATCGAGAGGAAGGAGGATCCGATGGGTCGAATACTTTTGGCGGCGCTGGCTGGCGCCCTCGCGATGTTTATCTGGGGGTTCGTCGCCTGGATGGTGATCGACCTGCGCACGCCCGAGACTTTCAAGGGGGAGGGCGCCGTCGCCGCCGCGATCAACTACGGCGCGGCCGAATCCGGCGTCTACGCGATTCCCGGCGACCCGGGGACGAAGGACAAGGAGAGCAGCGAATACAAGACGTTCCAGAAGAACTACGAGTCCGGCCCGATCGCGATGGTGATCGTGAAGAAGGACGGCGCGAAGCTGTTTGACCCGCTGGTCTTCCTGAAGGGCTACGGCGTGATGCTGCTCGCCTGCCTGATCGTCGCGCTGATGATCTCGGAGATCGGCATCAAGCTGGCGCTTAACCGAATTCTCTTCTGCACCGCGATCGGCGCCGTCGTCGCGATTCACGCGGACGGCAGCAACTGGGCGTGGTTCTGGTACCCGATGGACTGGACCCTAATGGCCCACGTCGATCGCGTCGTAGCCTGGACTCTAGCCGGCGCCGCCATGGCCCCGCTGCTCTCCGAGAAACGTCTGCGCCGCTCATAACTGGCGGTTGAACAACGAGTTACGGTGATCGATTGCACTTTCCGATGTGCACATCGGAATTGCCGATGGTGGGTCAGCCACCGGCTTGGCCGGAGAGCAGGAGTAGCGTGGCGCCGTCGGGCAGCACCCGCGCGGGGTCATCGATGAAGCGTTCGCCTTCGAGCGAGACGAGGTAGCCCTGCGCCGGGCGCTCGCCATCGATGACTTCGCCCGTGAGCGCCGGGCACGCGATGACCAGCGCGCGCAGCGCGTCTCCCAGCGTGGTCGCATCCACTTCGAACTCCGACACACCGGCGCGGCTGCGCGCAATTCCGAACAATTCGATGCGGACGCTCACGCCGACCGCATCACTCGGGATTGTCGATTGCGTCGGGGAACTTCTCGATCACGCTGAGGACGGAATTGAGCGCCGCCTGGCCGAGTCCGCAAATGGATGTCTCCACCAGCGTCTCGTGCAGTTCGGCCATCATTTCGAGATCGCCGGGGCGCTTGCCATCGATCATCTCGACCGCCTTCTGCGTCCCGATGCGGCAGGGCACGCACTTGCCGCACGACTCGTTGCGGAAAAACGCGGTCACGTTGCGAGCGAGGTCGAGCATGTCGCGCCCCTCGCCGACGATCACCACCGCGCCCGACCCGAGCGACGAGCCCGCCTCCTGCAGTTCCTTCCAGTCCATCACGATGTCGGCGTGTTCCGCGGTCAGAAAGCGCGTGCTCGCCCCGCCCGGCATGAAGCCGACCAGTTTGCGCCCGTCCTTCATGCCGCCGCACAACTCGGCCAGCCGATTGAGCGTCGTGCCCTTGGGGGCGCAATGCACGCCGGGCCGCTCGACGTCGCCCGAAACGCTGAAGAACTTATGGTCCTGCACGCCGCCGCGCAGGATGTGCGGCACCATGGCGAAGCTCTCCACGTTGTTGATCAGCGTGGGCTTGCCGAACAGCCCCTCGGTGCCGGGATAGGGCGGCTTGTTGCGAGGCTCGCCGCGCTTGCCCTCGAGCGCCTCCAGCAGCGCCGTCTCCTCGCCGAGGATGTAGCCGCCCGGCGAGACGAACACGCGCAGGTTGAAGCTCCAGTCGCTACCCAGCACATTGCGGCCCAGCAGGCCCTGCGCGTACGCCTCGACCATCGCCGCGCGAATCGCCTTGGCCTCCTTGACGTACTCGTGGCGGATGTAGACCACGCCCTCGTCCGCGCCGATCGTGAACCCGGCGAGCATCATGCCCTCGATCACCAGGTAGGCCATCTCCTCCATGATCACGCGGTCCTTGAAGGTACCGGGCTCGCTCTCGTCGGCGTTACAGATCACGTACTTCTTGCTGCGCCGCTCGTTGCGCACGAGGTCCCATTTGACCCCGGTCGGAAAGCCGGCGCCACCCATGCCGCGCAGACCCGAGCCCTTGAGACGCTCGATGAGTCCGTCGAAGTCGCGTGTTTCGAGATATTCGCGCAGGACGCCGAAGCGCTCGCCCGGGCGGCGGTAGGGATCGATGGGCCAAGGGGTAGCGGCAGGCCGCGGCTTGTTGGAGGGCAGCGTGTCGAGGTCGTCGATGTAGCCGGCTACGTTTGAGGGGGTCGTGGGGACGTCGTTGACGCAGCATGACGGAGCGGCGTCGCAGCGGCCCAGGCAAGAGACCTCGTGGAACTCGACGTCGTCGCGCCCTTCGCACAGTTCCGCCAGCGAGCGAAGCGCCGCGCCGCCGTCCGCCATGTGGCAGACGAGGTCGCGGCAGGCGCTCACGACGACACGCGGCGCGGGCGTGGACCGAAAGTGCGGATAGAAGCTGGCGACGCCCTGGATCTCGTAGAGCGGGGTTTTCGTCCGCCGGGAGAGTTCGCGCAAGTCGTCCTCGCGCAGGTATCCGTGCTCCTCCTGGAGGGCGTAGAGCTCTTCGATCAGGTTCATCGCGGGCCAAGCGTATCAGGTTCGCCGCGCCTCAATCGAGGCCCGCTTCGTGGAGCGCCGCCGCGTACTCCTCCGGCGTGTTGCAGCCACGGAAGCTGCGCAGCTCCGGGTCAACGGCGCGCATCTCGCTGGGCGTGACGATGCGTGTGTTGAGGCGCTCCAGCATGAAACGCGGGCGCAACCGATCGGCGGCGATCAACTCGCGCGCAATCGGCAGGGCGGCGCGGGTGTAGACCGCGGTGGTGACCATGTAGTGGCCGCCGATCACAGGCACCGCCGCATCGCGCCCGCGGCAGAGATAGAGCAGCCGTTCAATCAGCGCGGGCTCGATAAAGGGCGAATCGCAGGCGGCAAGAAAGACGCGATCGGCCTTTGTCGCCTCCATGCCGGCCACCAGCCCCGCCAGCGGCCCGTGCCCCTCGGCCGCATCGCGTGCCACGGCAAATCCACTCGGAAGGGCCAATTCCTGCCCCTCGCGGGCGACGAGGATGACCTCCGGCACCGCCTGCCCAACGCGTTCCACGACCGCTTCGAGCAGCGTTCGGTCGCCCCACGGCAATTCCGCCTTGGGACACCCCATGCGCCGCGAGAACCCGCCGCAGAGAACGATGGCTGCTGCACTCAAGAGATTACGATCTTACCCCTCATGATCGACCTCACGATCCGCCCCCGCCGCAACCGCAGGAACAACTCGATTCGTCGCATGGTGCGCGAGACAGTGCTGTCGCCCGCCGACCTGATCTGGCCGCTGTTCGTCATCGATGGCGATCACGAGGAGCAACCGATCGCGGCGATGCCCGACTGCTTCCGCTGGTCCCGCGACCGCATCGTGACCGAGGCGAAGGAGGCGTACGCGCGCGGCATCCCCGCCATCGCGATCTTCCCCGTGCTCGACGAGGCGCTCAAGGACTCGATGGCGCGCGCCTCGACCGATCCCGATGGCTTGCTGCAGATGACCGTGCGCGACCTCAAGGCGGCGGTCCCGGACCTGTGCGTGATCACCGACGTGGCCATGGATCCGTACTCCAGCGACGGGCACGACGGCATCGTCAAGGACGGCGTGATCGTGAACGACCCGACGCTCGAGGTGCTGGCGGCGATGGCGGTCTCTCAGGCCGAAGCGGGCGCGGACATCGTCGCCCCCTCCGACATGATGGACGGCCGCGTGGGTGCGATTCGCGTCGCACTGGATGCGAACGGCTACCCCGACACCGGCATCCTCTCCTACTCGGTCAAGTACGCCAGCGGCTTCTACGGCCCGTTCCGCCAGGCGCTCGATTCCGAACCGCGCGAAGGCGACAAGAAGACCTACCAGATGGATCCCGCCAACGCGCGCGAGGCGCTGCGCGAGGCTGCACTCGACATCGAAGAAGGCGCGGACATCATCATGGTCAAGCCGGCGCTGCCCTACCTGGACGTGCTCTCGATGCTTGCGTCGGAGATCGACCTTCCTCTGGCCGCCTATCAGGTGAGCGGCGAGTACGCGATGCTCAAGGCGGCGGGCAAGCATGGCTGGCTCGACTACGACAGCGTCATGCGCGAGTCGCTGCTGGGCATCAAGCGCGCCGGCGCGGACATGATCCTCAGCTACGCCGCCTTCGACATTTCCGCTTCACTATAGGGCCCGCTCACTTTAGGCGCTGCGGTATTCGCCGGAGTTCGCACCAGCTCGTCTTGTACTCCATGAAGGTGTAGACGCCGGTCGCGACCGCCTTCTCGAAGTGGCCGCGCGCTGCCTCCGGCTCCTCGGAAATGAGCAGGCGCGCGCCGATGTAGGCGTGCGCTTCGCAGAGCCGTTCGCGCCGCAGGAAACGGTTCCCCTTGCGCGCCTCCTCGAGCAGCGCTTCCGCGCCGACAATGCCGGCCAGGTGGCCCGCCAACTTGCCGAACCAGTCGTCGGTGCCCTGCTTGCGTTCGCCCACCTGCTTCATGAGTTCGCGATACGCCTCGACACGCCGGGCCGCGACGCCGGTGCGGCAGCGCGCCAGGAACATGTAGAGCGTGGCGTAGGGATGCCCCCCGCCGGTGCCGTCGCCGAAGCTGAGCGTGCGCTGGAACCCCCAGACCGCGTCGTTCCAGTTGCCGAGGTCGTACTGGGCGAGCCCGAGAATGAAGTAGCTGGACGGGATGCGCGGCTCCAATTCCAGCGCCTTCTTGTAGGAAGCGAGCGCGGCCTTCGGCCGGCCCATGCGCATCTGGATGCGACCGCGAATCTGGTGGCCGCGGAACCAGCCCGCGTTGAGGGCGAGACCGCGCTCGATGTCCCTGAGGCCGGCTTCGCTGCCGCCGAGCATCGCGCGAACTTCGGCGCGCTCGCCGAGGTAGTCGATGGCCGGCTTCGGCTCGCCGCGCCGGATCAGCTCGTCGTAGGCGAAGAGAGCCGCCTCGAGATCGCCTGCGTTGGCACGCGCCTGCGCAAACCCATGCAGGTCCTCGAGATGCTCGCCCGCCTTCCACGCCTGCTCGTAGGCGTGCGCTTGCCGGTCGTACTCGGACAGCTTTCCGTAGAGCATCGCGGCCGCGCCCCATGCGCCACCACCCAACCGCGCGGCGCGCTCAAAATCGCGTGCGGCGCCCGCCGGGTTGGGCGGCGTGAGCCTCAGTCGCAGATAGGCGCGCGCGAGGTAGGCGTCCTTGATGCGCGGACTCGCGCGCAGCGCGTCGGTAAGCGCCCGCTCGGCCCCCGGCAGGTCAAACGCGCTGATCCGCTCGTCCGCCTGCTTGAGCAACGCAAGCGCGTCGGGACTGGCCGTCGCGGTCGAAACCAGGAGCAGAAGAACGAGCAGTCTCATCGGTCGAATCCACGTTGGCGCAACGCCTCGATGGTAGCGGGCTCCTGCAGCAGCGTGACGAATGCCTCCACCGCCGGCCGCCCGCGACGGGCGCGCGGAATCACGAAATCGAAGCGCTCCTCTGCCAGGAACCGGAACTGCAGCCCCGCCTCCGTCGCCACATTCTCGATGCAGACGCCCCAGTCGGCGGTGCCGGCCTTCACGGCGGCGGCCACGGCCTGATGCGAACGCACCTCAAGCGAGTAGCCGTCGGGGCGCGCGCCGTCCAGCAGACCGTCGATCAGCACGCGCGTACCGCTGCCGCGATTGCGATTCACCAGCCGCCCCGACTCGTCCCCGTCGCGCGTCACGACGCCCTGTCTGCGCGCGTAGCCGGGCACCAACTCCATCCCCTCGGTAACGAACGGCTCGTTGTAACGGTTCGTTTTCTCATCGAGCAGGTGCACGCCCGCGATGTCGCACTGCTCGCGCCGGGCGGCGTCGAAGCCCGCCTGCGAACCGGCCGCGATCACCTTGCTGGTGAACCCGCGCCGCCTCAGTTCGCTCAGCAGCAGATCGAGCCCGGTGCAATGGCTGCCAATGACCACGAGGTCGGCGAGGCGCAGGCGACCGATGAGCGTGACGTCCACCTGCGTGCCGCCATCGACCCGTTCGACCTCTTCGGGAACCGCATGAAAACCGTCGGCGCGCGCGAAGGTGGTGATCGACCCGCTGCCCTTGCCGAGCGACCAGGCGACCAGTCCGTCGGGCGAGGGGACGAGATGCACCAGGTCGTATTCGCGCCGGCCGCGCTGGCTGCGCAGGTCGGTGGCCAGTCGCGCCGAGCGCCGTTTCGACTGCGCCCGCGTGCGTCCGGCGCGCTCGCGCAGCCACGGCGCCAGGAACTCATGGAAGGTGAAAATCGCGGAGGTCGGGAACCCGGGCAGGATCACGACCGGCTTGCCATCCACGCGCGCCATGACGATCGGCTTGCCCGGCTTGAGCGCGACGCCGTGCACTAAAAGCTCGCCGCGCTCCGCCACGACGCGATGGCACAGGTCGCCGGCGCCCTTCGAGGTGCCGCCGCTGAACAACACCAGGTCGGCGGCGGCGAGCGCCTCGTCGAGCCGTTGCCGCAGCGCCTGCTCGTCGTCGCGCACGATGCCGCCCTCGATCACCTCGGCACCCACCTCGCGTAGCGCGTCGGCGAGCAGGCGGCCGTTGCAGTCGTGGATGCCGCCCGGGGGCAACGGCGCGCCGGGCCGCACCAGTTCGTCGCCGGTCGAAAAGAGATGCACGCGCGGCCGCGCCGCCACGTCCACCTCGGCCACGCCCAGCGCAGCGAGCACGCCGGTGTCGCGCGATGAGAGTCGATCCCCGGCGCGCAGCACCACTTCGCCGCGCGCCATGTCGGAACCCGCGGCCGCGATGTGGGTTCCGGGAGCGACAGCGCGCCGCACGATGAGCCGGTCTCCCTCGACGTCGGTGTCCTCCACCATCACGACCGCATCGGCGCCCCGCGGCGCCATCGCACCGGTCGCGATGGTCATGCCGGTGCCCGCGGCGACCTCGGCCGTCGGCGCCGACCCGACATGCGCCGTCTCGGCCAGCAGCTCCAGCTCGACGGGTTGCTCCTCGCTGGCGCCGAAGGTGTCCTCGGCGCGCACGGCGAATCCATCCATGTTGGCCCGCGCGAAGCCCGGCACGTCGATGGCCGCCGCGACCTCGGTGGCCAGCACGCGCCCCAGCGCCTCCGCCAAGGGCACACGAATGGAGGGCAGCGTCGTCGGAGGGAAGGCCTCCCGGAAGAGGCGCTCGGCCTCGTCGCGCGAGACCACGTTGAGGAACTGGCTCTGCTTCACCGCGGGAATCTCTTATGACCGAAGGCTGACACCGATCGGTAGGATACGCGGGATGCTCCGCTGCGGAATGTTGCTCCTGCTCTCCAGCCTCGCCCTCGCCGCGCCGCGCGACCTGCGCCCGCGCTACGGATCCGGCTTCACGGGCTTCGCCAAGGGCACCTGGGTCACCATGAAGATCACCTCGGTGTATCCCAAACGGGTGCCGTCGGTGCAGACGCAGACGACGCGGCTCTTAAAGGCGGACAAGACGACGCTGTCGCTCGAACGGGTGACCAAAAACCCGCTCACGGAAGACCGCACGCAGGCTTGGACGGTTCCCGCCTCGGGCGAAGCGCAGGCGGGCGAGAAGTCGGTCGTGAAAAAGCTGCTCGACGAGAAGGTGCGCGCCGCCGGCAAGCAGTGGGACTGCACCAAACGCGAGATGACGTTTACGTCCAAGGCCGGCAAGCGCATGGTTACCGAATGGGTGGCCAAGTCGCCGCTGCTCCAGATCAAGCGCATTGAGCGCTCGTTCGACGCGGCCGGCAAGCAGCAGAGCATTCGCTCGGTCGTCCTGTACAAGAAGCCGTCCCGTCAGCGCGTGAGCGGCCGCGAACTCGAATGCGTCACCTACCGCAGCCTGCTCAAGCAGGGCAAGATCGAGAACCGCGAGGACTCGGTGCAGAGCCGCGACATTCCCGGCGGATTCGTCAGCCTCGATCTCAAGCAGTACCACGGCGGCAAGCTCGCCGTGACGATCGTGATGAAGGCGCTGCGCTTCGGGGTTAAGTGAGAGCGCGAATACTCGCCAGCGCGCTCGCGGCGTTGCTCCTCTCCTGCGCGACGAGCGACAACGCGTCGGTGATCGCCGAGCTGGAGCAGCACGCGAGCGCGAATCGCGACGACGAATTGGAGCGGCGCATTCGCGCGCCGCATCCCTACTCAGCAGAGCGAGGCGCCACGCGCGCGGTGCTCGCCATGAGCTCGGCCAAGGTGCCCGTCGTCGAGGGCGCCATCAACGGCGTCTCGATGCCGCTGCTGCTCGACACCGGCACGACGCACGTGGTGGTGTCGGGCGCCGCCGCGCGCGACTGCGAACTCTACTTGCCGCCGGGGCGCACGGTCTCCCTGATTACGCCGGGATACGAAGCGCGCTTTCGGCTCGGCGCACCGCGCTCCATCACGCTTGGCGGCACGGTGCTGTCCGGCGGGGTCGCGGTCGTCGGCGAAAAGGAGAGCGGGCTCGCGCGCCGACTCGGACTGCGCGCCGCATCCCACGCGACCATCGGCGCGGCGGTGCTGAGCAACTTCGTGATGGTGCTCGACTTCGGCAAGCGCGAGGTCATTCTCGAACCGCACGGCGGCGAGCCGTTCGCCGGCGTGCTCTGGACGGAGGTGGTTGTCAACGACAAGCGCTGCCTGATGCTCGTCGATACGGGAGCCAACGGCATCTTCCTCGAGCCCACATTCGCCCGCTCACTCGGGTTGATCGACCAGCGCGAGGTGGAGCGCCACATGAAAAAAGCGGAAACGGCGGGCGCGGCACGGTTCACGCCGGTCCAGGTGAAGCGTGTCACGATCGGCGGCCACACCTTCGAGAAGGTGCGCGCCCACGTCGTGAACGTCGTGGACAACGACGGATCGCTCGAGACACTGCCGCGCGGCGGACTGCTCGGCATCGCGGGACTGGGCCCGCACCGCTGGACGATCGACTACGCCAAGAAGCAGCTCGTGCTGGAAAAGGCGCGCTAGTTGATGCGCCTCGTCGTATTGGTTCTGCTCGCAGGCTGCGCCGGCAGGGTCTACGTCCAGGACGTCGCACGCGGCTTCCGCACCGACGAGGCGGAACTCCACTACGCCGTGCCCGCGTTCGACGACATACGCCCACTTCAATACCATGCGCCGTCGGTGCCCATGGCGCGCACGGCACGACTGGGG
>CBDURV010000018.1:0-15761 GCA_965369495.1 uncultured bacterium | reverse complement strand
GACAGTGGTGAAGCGACGGCGGCAGCGGTCTCGGTCGACGGCATGAAGATCTACCAGTTGACCGAAGCCGGACTGGCGCTGCAGGCGACGGTTTCCGGCACGAAGTACTGGAAAGACGACGAACTCAACTAAGCAGTTCGTAAACCGCATCGATCACCTCGTCCGGCGTGGACGTACCGGCGGTCAGACCGATCGTCGCGAAACGCCCGCACCATTCGAGATCAAGATCAGCCGGCCCTGCCACGTGCAGGGCCGGCTTTTTTTCTGCGTGGCAGCGCTGCACGAGACGGCGTGTGTTGTTGGAGTTGCGGCCGCCCACGACAACGACGGCATCGACTTGGCTTAGCAACGCTTCAAGCGCCGATTGACGCTCGCGCGTCGGCCCGCAGATGGTGTCGATGAATTCGATGTCGGCTTGCGGATTGAAACGCACCAACGCCTGCCGAATGGCCGCAACCTGGGCGGCGGCCGCCGTGGACTGGCAGATCAGTCCGAGGCGGTCGTGGTCGTAGCCGCGCACATCGCCGGCCGTCGCGATCACCTCGTAGTCGTCCAGATCCTCCACGATGCCGCGCACCTCGACATGGTCGGCGCGACCGGCGACGAGCACCAGGCGTCCCGCCCGCGCAAGTCGCTGCGCCGCCTCGTGCACGCGACGAACGAGCGGGCAGGTCGTATCGATGAGTCCGATGCCGGCGCGCAGCAGACGCAGGCGCTCCCGTTCGCTGATGCCGTGCGCCGTGACGAGCGCATGGGACGTAACGGGGAGCGCACGATCAGCCCGCTCCGTTGTGAGCAGGAACCCGCGCGAGCGGAGCGCGGCCAGCACGTCGGGATTGTGGACCAACTCGCCGTGAATCGTCACGTCGGTCGGATCGTCGATCGACTCCGTCACCGCCAACGCGTCGCGCACGCCAAAACACATGCCCAGCGCGGTTGCGCGCAGGACTCGCACTTTGCGTCGCAAAGTCGGACCGCAAAAAAGGGGCGGTGTCGAACTCATGCGGGCGCGCCTCCGTCGGCCAACTTCCGTTTTCGCATCGCGGCGGCGTCCTGAATGACGCGTTCCAACTCGGCGAGGTAATCGAGGAAGCGCTCGCGGCCCGTCTCGCTTATGCGACAGAGCGTGGAGTTCGAACGCTTCCAAACCTCGACGAGTTGCGCCTCCCGCAATACCTGGAGATGGCGCGCGAGGTTGCCGTCGGTCAACGAACAGAGCGCGCGCAGATCGGTGAAAAGCAGACCGTCCGGGTGCGATGCCAGCGACGTCAGGATGGAGAGCCGCGCCTTCTCGTGCATGATGCGCTCGAGACCGGCGTACGCGTAGCGGCCGGCGTCACTCTTCGACATCACGCGCCTCCCGGTTCAGGAACAGCACCCACGCCGACGCCGCCTGACCGCACACGAAGGGCACGCCCATCACCGCGGGCGCCAGCGCGGCCGGACCGAGGGAGAGTGCGAAGCATCCGCTCACGAAATAGAGACCGCCAATCACGTGCATGCCGTCGGGCAGCAGACGCGCCGACGAGATCAGGCCAAGCGCGAAGAAGATCTGCCACAGGCCCGGCAGCAGATAGCCGAGCGCCGGTGCACTGTGGATCAGCACCCACGTGACGACGGCGCCGGCAATGAGCGGCGGCGCGATCCGTGCAATCGCGTCCCGAGTGCGCGCGACCTTGAGGGCGGACGGTTCCTCCGTGCAGTGGCGCAGCATCGCGAGACCGGCCAGCAAGATCGAGAGCAGCGCGCAACCGCCCCAGATCACGACGTAGCTGTAGATGTCCACCGGCCCGCCCCCTGCCTGGACGAAAGCCGTCAGCAGCGCAAGCATCGCCGAAGCGGCGGTGGGCGCCACGCGGTAGCCGCGGTAGGTCTGGCTGCCGGCCACCCGCGCACGAATCTCGCGGATCTGGGAAAGGGCGTCGCGCAGTTCAGTCATGGCTTTGCGATACAAAGTACAGCCGTGGCGCTGACTGTCAAGAGCCACTTGATCTTCACGGCGGCTGGGAACTTGCGCATCATGGGCGCCATGATCCTCGACGACATCACGCAGGCCATCGGCAACACCCCCCTGCTGCGCCTGCGCCGCTTCGCACCGGAAGCACCCGCCGAGTTGCTCGCGAAGTTGGAGATGTTCAATCCCTACTCGACCAAGGACCGTCCGGTGCGGGCGATGATCGACGCGGCCGAGCAGTCGGGGGCGCTCACCCCCGGCTCGACGGTGGTCGAGGCGACGAGCGGTAACACCGGCATGGCGATCGCCATGATCTGCGCCGTGCGTGGCTACCGCTGCGTGCTGGTCATGTCGGAGATCCAGTCGGTCGAGCGGCGCCAGATCCTCAAGGCGCTCGGCGCGGAGTTGATTCTCACCCCCAAGGAGCAGGGCACTTGCGGGGCGCGCGAGGAGGCGCAGCGTATCGCCCGGGAGACCGATGCGCTCTACATCGGCCAACACGACAACGCCGCCAATCCGGGCGCGCACGCACACACCACCGCCGAGGAACTCTGGCGTGACACGGAAGGCAGCATCGACGCGCTGATCGGCGGTCTGGGCACCGGCGGCACGCTCTGCGGCGTCGCCCGTGCACTCAAGCAGCGCAAGCCCGCGTTTCAGGCGATTGGCATCGAACCGGAGCAGGCGCCGTTCATATCGCAGGGCGTCTTCCAACCGCATCGAATCATGGGCACCGCCCCCGGCTTCGTTCCCGGCGTACTGGACCGCGATCTGATCGACGAGATTCTGCTCGTCTCGGAAGACGAGGCGTTCGCCGCCTGCCGCCGCATCGCGCAGACCGAAGGTCTACTCGTCGGCATTTCCAGCGGCGCCGCGGCGCTCGCGATGGAGCGTCTCGCCGCCCGCCCCGCGTGGCGCGCCAAGACGCTCGTGTGCATCTTCGCGGACTCGGGGGAGCGCTACCTATCCGTCGATGGGCTGTTCTAGAACCCGGCGCGCGAGATCGTCCAGAGGTTTACGGCGAACATGATCGCGATGACGACGCGCTCCGTGCCCGATGAGCGCCGCCAGATCAGGGCGTGCAGCAAGATGCCGATCGCGGCAAAGATCTGCGCCTGCAAGACCAGCTTGTGGTGCGCGTGCGGGAAGAGCGTTGCCTGCGTGAGCATCTGCCCCCAAACCGTCACGATGCACCCCATCAGGTTCAAGACCTGCGTGTGGAGTCTGCGTTTGTCGGGGGCGGGGGTTTCGATGGCGGGTCATTCTCGCACGGCTACCGAACCGTGAACTTGTGCGGGCGCTCCACCGCGACGCGATCGGGTTCGTAGTAGGGATAGGCGCGCGATGCCGCCGAGTGCAACTCGCCCGCCGCCGTGGCGATGAAGGTCACGGGCAATTCGTAGACACCCTGCGGGAGCGGCGGCAGGTAGAGCCGCAGCATGCGCCCGGAGCGCTCCCAACGCCGGAGTCGCCCCGCCGCCACGTGCGCGGCGAGATCGCCATCCACCGGCCGGAAGCCCGCCGGCATCCCCCACTCGATCATCGGCACATCCATCGCCCGCGACGTTCGCTCCAGCCGCGCAATCCCGCGCACCACGCCGCCGCGCCGAACCTCCGTCCGGTCGTAGGCGATCGCGAAGCGGATTCCATCGGCGGCGGGCGCGCCATCGCCCCACGGCACGAAGGCGGTGCCCGCAAGGCGCACCACCACATCGCGCGGTTCGACACGCACGCGCAACGAGCCGTCGCCGGGACGCACAACAATCGGCGCGTACAGCTTGGCTTCGTTCAGTTCGATGGTTTCACCGCTGGCCTCGATGGTCACTCGCACCGGTTTGCGTTCCGCATTCGCGGGCGCCGCGGCCAGCAGCGCCTTGAGCGCAAACACCGTCGCATGCGTGGTCCCCCAGCCCCTTCCCGCATGGGCCAGTTCGGGCAGCTTACGGATGAGTGTTTGGGCAAACACCGGCTCCTTGCCGGTCTTCATCAGCGCGAGCGCCGCGAGGGCGGTCGTTTCCGCGGCGGTTCCGCGTCCGTGGCGCCAGCCCAACGACCGACGCCCGTAGAGCACGCCGTCGCGCACATGCTTGGGAAGTTGCGCCGCAAGCGAGCCAGCCAACGCGAGGTCGTGCGGCGCCATGGCCAGCGCACCGAGCGCGCACAGATATGCGTCCGCCTGCAGACTCGCGTACTGATCCGAAAGCGAACTCACCAACTCGCGCGGCGCGTCCCGCCCGAGCGCCATCACGACGTAGGCCAACTCGTCCAGGCCGCGCGCGTTGCGTCCGTTCGCCCGAAGGAAGCCCTTCACGCGTGCCAGCAGCGCCGGATCGACGGCCTGCACGCGCTCCATGTCACGGAACTGCATGAGCCCATACGCGGTCAACCAGACGCTGGCAGGCGCATTGCCATAGAGCGAAAAACCACCCGAACGGTTCACCTCGAAGGTCAGCAGCCGTTGCGTCCCGCGCGCCAGCAGGTCTTCGGCCCGCGCACGCAAGATTGGGTCGGCGCGCCCCGCTTGCTTCAGGTAGCGCAGCACCATGATGTTGGGGTAGTTGATCGACGAAGTCTGCTCGAAGCAGCCATGCGGCTCGCGCAGCATGGAGTCGAGCCCCTCGATCACCTGCGTCAGCGGCGTCGGATGCACGCGCACCGATGCCGTGAGCAGTTCCCGGCGCGACCCCGCCGGCACCGAAAACGGAATCGATCCGCTACCTTCGATCTGGCGGCTCCCGCCGAAGCGCACGGCACGGGCGAACGGTTCCACGCGCAGCACGCGTACGACCGTGTCGTGCTCCCGGCCCGATTCGGCCGTTACCGTAAGCCGCTCTTCGCCCGGCGTCGCAAAGCGCACGGGCCAATCCACCGACACGACGCGGTGCGCGCCGACCGAGACGGTTTGCGCCTTCGCACCCGGCCGGTCGAGGCGCACCTGCACGTTGCGCACCTCGTCGGTCGTGTTGCGCACGACGGCGCGCAGCATCAACAGATCCCCCTCGCTCACGGCGGCCGGCAGCACCAGATCAACCGCGAGCGGTTGACTGACGGCGAGCGAGCCAACGGTGTGCGCCACACCGCCGGACGTCGTGATCGCGTCCGCCTGCAACACCCAACGCGTGAGCGAGTCGGGCACGACTGTGTCGATGGTCGCGCGCCCGTTTTCGTCTGTAATGACCTCCGGGGCGAAGAGCAGCGTCTCGCGGAAGTCGTCGCGAATGCGCGCCGGACCGGTTATGCGAGCGGTCGCGGAGTTCGTGAGCATGCCGTAGGTAATGCCCTCGCGGTTCGTCGCAACCAGCGAGGCGACATTCCTGGCGCTAATGCGCATTTCAGCATCCGTCGCCAGCATGCTGCACTTGGGGACTATGGCGACCACCATTCCCGCGATCACGAGCACGAGACAACTGACCACGACTGCGCCCACCCAGCCCGGCGTCCGCAATTCCGCCGACCACTGCAGGATCGCGAAGACGACTCCAATGGGAATCAGCGCCGCCGCCGCATCTCCGAACACAGCCACGATTGCGACCATACTGAGCAACGTTAGCTGCATCGCCAACGCCGCACGACGACGCGAGGGCATGGAAACGAGCAGGCCGACATGCGCGACCAACGTGCACGCCCAAATCACGATGGCGAAGAGGTAAGGGTCACTGGTCTGCTTGCAGCCAAACGTGCCGACAGCGAGCGACAGCAGCGTGACCAGGGCCATCGCATTGCCCGCCAGCGACTCGCGCCGCGCGCACAAGACGTACGCGATCGCCAAGACGAAAGCGGCGGCAAACGCAGTCAACGCCCAGCCGCCAATCGCACTGCGCCGTGCGCGCGCGACCGCCAGCGCCTGCGGTGCGCCGTCCACCCAGCCCGCCCCCGGATCCGAGGCATCCGGCACAACGTCGCGCAGCGCGCGCACCAGGTTGCCGTGCCCCAGACGCTCCAGTTCGCTCAGGAACATCTCCCGTTCGCGGCGCGTAGAGGAGTCTCCATCCGGTGCGAACATGGCTTCGAGATCGTCTCGCATGACCGAGTCCAGCACCGCCGCGGGCAGCACCTCATCGAGTTGCGCGCGCATGGCGCGCAGCGTGGGAGGCCGTAGCGACGCGACGGTCGCGTGCGCGCGCCCCGACACGCCATCGATCAGCGCAGCCGCGTCGAAGGGGAAATTCGGTCGTGCCACGACACGCATCTCCGCTGCGCGCAGCGCCTGCACCAGGCCGGGGTTGGAGCCCGCCAGCGCCAGCAGCGCGGCATCGACCCCCACGACGGAGAGGGCGGCGGGAACGCCGTGCCCTTCCGCGTCGAGCACCTCGAACGACAGGCGTGCGCGATCGCCGGGTCGGTAGATCGACTTGTCGGACTGCATGCGTATCCGTAGCGCACTGTCTGATCGCACCAGCAGGAGTTTGCGGTCGGACGACGCGGAGCCCTCGCCCAGGCGCGTCGCCTCGACGGTCACGCTGCCATTGAGACCCGCCGGAACACGCAGCGCCGCGGCCCCCCGGCCCCCCTCCAACTTCGCGATCGCCATGGCGACCGTGCGCGCATCCCGCTTCAACGAGAGCATCACGACACCCGTCTCGCGTGCAGAGAACACTTCGACGAAAACACTCCCGCCCGCCGCCACGACGGCACTCGCGCAGCGCACCAGCAGTCCGTGCTCGGTCCGGCGGACGAGTAGTTCCTGGAGGTGCTCGAGGCCGTTCACCAGCACGGTCTCCTTTGGTCCGGTGAATTCGCGCACGGTCCAGACACCGACACCGTTTTCGTCGAGCGGCACCTCGACCGACTTCGCCCGATGCCGAATCGAGATCGTGCCGCGATACGGCACGCCGTCGAGCGTGCGCGCCACGACGTAGACGCGGTTCTCGACGCCGGGAACCAGTTCGCCCGATTCCGGCAGCAGGTGGATGACGCCCACTCCCCCGCTCACGCGCACCACCGCGTGCGCCTCGGCGCGCTGACCCGCGGCGTCGATCACTTCGACGCGCATGCGATGCACACCCGGCTTGAGCGGCGCGAGGGAGAACTCGCCCAGCCCGCTCTCGTCCATCAGCAGCGACGCCTGCTCCAGGTCGTGCCGGATATCGACCTGCAGCCCTGCGATCGAGTGTCCGTCGAAGGTGCGCGCGGTGACACGGCCGGTCACCCGTTCGGATTCCCCGAACGTCGGTCGAGCCAACTCGATGCGCACGTCATACACGGGCAGGCGGTACTGCTCGAGTCGGAACGTGCACGTTGCCAACACGCCCTCGGATCGCGCGACAATGGTGTAGGTTCCTTCGGGCAGTTCGCGATCGAGGGGAAACTGCGTCCACGCGAGCCCGTGCCGCGAGGTCACGCGTTCGTGATGTCCCAGCCGGTTGTTCTCGAAATCCACCAGGTCGAACGTGATCTCGCGCTCCGCCATGGGCGCGCCACCGTCGTCGCGCTTGAAGAGCGCGCGCACGCGAATGACCTCGCCCGGGCGCGCGGCGGGGCGATCCGGCGCCACGACCAGGCGCGCGCTACTGCGCACCGCGACGGTCGTCTCATAGCGATCGAGCAGCGTGTCGCCATCCCGCGCCTCGACCCGCAGCGTGTAGTTCCCGGGCGCGATGTCGGGCACGCGCCAAGGCTCGGTCAGGACGCCATCGCCCGACGTGCGGCCGGAGCCAAGAGCGATGAGCGGGCCGTTGTCGGCGCGCAGGCTGGCACTCAGGTCAATGTCGGCCAGCGGTTCGCCGCTGTCGGGTGCCCGCACGACGAGTTCCGGCACCAGCAGGCCACCCGCGAGTAGTTGATCGTTGGCGCGCCAGAGCAGCGCTCCACGGGACGGCGCAACGGTGAGCCACCAGACGCCGAGGAAGATCAGCGCGGCCGCCGCGACGCCGGCTACCGCCGCGAGTGCACGCGAGGCACCGCGGAACGGACTGCGCATGTCGCGCGTGACCCGGGCCGCGAGATCGCGCGGCGCGTCCTCTTCCAGGGCGCACGCTGCTTCGAGTCCCGCCTGCATCAGGCGCGCTTCTTCGGCCGCCTCCTGCCACGCGGGATCGATGCGAACGAGCTCGCGAATCCGCGCGGTCTCGTGTGTGCCGAGCGCATCGAGATAGTAGGCGAGCATCATCTCGCGCATTTCGTCGCGATCGTGACTCATGAGGTGCCCTCCGGAAGGAACGCGACGAGTGCGGGGCGCAGGCGACGCAGCGCATAGACCATGCGCGATTTCGCCGTCGAGATCTCGACGCCTGTTGCCTCCGCGACTTCGCGAAACGTGAATCCCTCGTACATGCGCAACTCGACCACGAGTCGTTCGGCCTCGGGCAGCACGGCGATGGCGGCGCGCACACGAGCACCCGCTTCCCGCGCCGCGGCCGTCTCCGCGGGCCCGGGGTGATGGCCCGGCGCGCCGTCGCCCTCCAGGGACACCAAGGGGACGCGCCGCGTCGCCCGGGCGTCATGCGCCGCGTTGAGGGCGACGCGGTAGACGTACGGCTTGAACCGTCGTTCGGGATCGAAGCGGTTGCGCGAGCGGACGAGTTTCAAGAACGTCTCCTGGAAGAGGTCTTCCGCGAGGTGCGCATCGCCGCACCAACGCCGCAGAAAGCCAAACAGCGGCCTTCGGTACCGCTCCACGAGATGCGTCATGGCGGAGTCGGATCCGTCCAGAAAGAGAGTCTCGTCCGAGCGGTTCTTCAAGCTCACCTTCCGTTACCGGAGCAGGAGCGATTCGGACTTAGGAATTCTCGTTTTCTTTCGCGCGCGTGTAGACGGCTTCCACCGCCGGCGTGCCCGGCATCATCCAGAGCTTCTTCGTGTCCGACCAGTGGCCGACAAGGTTCCCGAGTTGTGTGCGCGCTTCACTCATGCCGTGATTGTCCCACGTCCGCGGGCTACTTGAGTTGCGCGAGCGCACGTTCGCACGCGGTCAGCGACTCCGTCACCGCCGGGACGTCGCCTCCGATACCGGGATACGTCTCGTATACCTTCAGAACTCGACCGTAGGTCGTGATCGCGTCCCGCAGCGCGCCCTGCCTGACCGAAGTCCCGAGCGCGCTGTTCTCGCCGCGCCCGCGGTTGAATTCCGCAAACGCGAGCCGCGCCCGCGCCGCACGCTGATGCACCTGTTCGGTCACGGAGTCCTGTTCCTCCGCCTCTGTGAACGCCGCGTCCATGCGCACCATGTAGGCGAGCGCGGCGTCGTCGTCCCCGACCGCCTGCAGGCTCTGCGCGACACGGACGCAGGCGAGAGGGTAGAAGGCAATCCTGTAGATGTCATTCGAGTCAGGCGCGAAGGTCTGCTGGAAGTCCGAGACCGCGCACTCGAATTGGGTTCGCGCCTCATCGAGTCGGTCGAGCTTCACGCACGCCTCGGCCGCCGCCTCGTGCAGCACCGCGCGCTCGCGATAGATCTGGTTGGATAGCATCGTGCCCGCGGGCAATTCGGTCAGGACGGCGATGCCGCGCACGTATTGCTCCAGCGCCGCCTGCGTGTCGCCCGTGCGGTTGTGCACCTGCGCCTGCCGACGCGCCCCGTTCGCGCAGAACCGGCGTGTGCGCAGGTCGTTGGGATAGAGCGCCAGAAGTCGCATAGTCCGCTTCTGTGCCTTCGCGTACCAGGCGACCGCGTCCGGATAGCGATTTTGGAAATAGCAGATACGGCCGGTTCTCATGTAGTTGCGTACGAGCGCGAGCTCGATCTGCAGGTCGCCGGGGCGGCCGCCTTCCAGCCCCTCGAGAATCGCGCGCTCGTGCGCGTACGCCTCGAATGCGGGATCCAACTCCATCGGCTGCCGCCCCATCGACGTCAGCGCCCCGCCGAAGTTGGAGTAGGTCGACGCGAAGCCCTGCAGCTCATGGCGCCCGAGACGCCCCGCCTCCTGCAGCCGACGCAGCACGGTGATGGCACGCTCGAAGTAGGGCTTGACGAAGTTCCGGTCGCTGTCCCCGTAATGCAGCCAGGCGCCCTTCGAACTGAGCGCCCGCGCAAGGCTCACGCGGAACGACGTGTCCTCGGGGTAGCGCTCGATCAAGCCCTCCATAATAACCAGCGCGCGGTCGAGATCCGCGCTGCTGTCGTCGTCCCGGCTGTGCATGGTCAGTAGCGCGCCGCGATCCAAGAGGGTTTCGGCCAACGCCGATTCGATCTCTCGCGTGCCCGGCTGCTGCTCGTTGAGCGGTTCGATGATCGAGAGAGCCTTCGAGAGGTTGGCCAACGCACCGTCCCGATCGCCCAGATTGGGTCGCCCCGGCGTGCCCTGTACGCCGGCCACCTTGACGTAACCGCGCGCCCGTTCGAGCGCGAACTCGAGCCCCGCGTCCGACTCGTCGCTCGGCAGCCTGTCGAGGTACTGAAGGGCGCGCTCGACCAGCAGCCGCCGTGCGGGCAATGAGCCGGGCAGATCGCGCAGTTGATCGTCGAACTCGAACAGCACGGCGTTGGCGAGCCCGCGCACCTCCTCGAACCGCTTGTGCGCGCGCGCCTCCGCCGCTTCCGCGCGCACGTAGCCAACGAGGGACGCTCCGGCGACCAACAAGAGGACCGCCGACGCGGCCAGACTCACGCGGAAAAACCGGCGCCGCCGCGCATCGCGCCGAACGAGATCACGCGCACGCTCCCGTTCGCGTCGCCTCTCGTCGAGGGTGCGCAGCCGCGTGCTCAGCAGGTCCGCCGACGGCAGACGCGCCGCGGCCGAACCGGCGATGCACGCCGCGATGTCCTCCCGCAGGAGCGCGTCGTCGATATCCGACTCCCAGCCCTGCGCGAGCGGACGCGCGAGATCACCGACGACAAGTTGATAGAGCATCACGCCCGCCGCGTAGACATCGCTGGCGATGGTGGCGGGACGCCCGGTCAGGAGCTCCGGCGCCATGTAGAGGCGTGTCCCCGTGCGCGATGCCATGTCGGTCAGCAGCGTGGGCTCGCCATCGAAGCCGTCCCCGGTTACGCCCGCGTCGTCCAGCACGTTGCGGTCGACCAGTTGACCGATTCCGAAATCGGTAAGCCGTGCGCGCGGACGATCCGCGTCGGTCGTATCGACGAGCACATTGGACGGTTTGACGTCCTTGTGGATCACCCCGACCGAATGGGCGGCGGCGAGCGCGTCCGCGACCTGCGCCATCAGTTCCAGACGCGTGGCGAGCGGCACCTGCGCATCGAACCACTGGTCGAGGCTGCCCCCCGACGTGTATTCCATTTCCAGGAAGTAGGGCGCCTCGTCGAAGCGCACCTCATACAGGCGCGAGATGTCGGGACGATTACCGAGCGTCTGCTTGATCAGGCGAAACAGCGTGAGCTCGCGCTTGAGACTGCGCAGGCGATCGGCGTGGAAGCAGAACTTGAACGCGCGATCCTCGCGAGTGCGAACGTTGCGGACCAGCCAGATCTCGCCGAACCCGCCCTCGCCGAGTTTCTTCTCGAGTAGCCAGCCGGCGCGACCGGGCACTTCCAGTCCAATCGCCGGACGCCAGCCCAGCGTCTCCTCCTCGCCCGGTCGGATGGAGCGGCGCGCTTTGGCCGAGTCGGCGGGCGCCTCCAGCGGCGCATGACCGTCGAGCCCCGTCTCGAAGATTTCGACCGGTTCGTCGATGCCGCTGAGCAGGTAGGGACCGTGGGCGCGCCAAGCGAGGCCAGTGCTCTCACTCCCGGCGAGAACGTGTTGGCGCGCCGCGTCGAACGCGTGCCGCGTCAGGAGAATCTGGTTCGCGCAGGCGAGGCTCATCACGCGCCCGGCAATATCGACCGCCAGACCGAGCAGTTTGTCGGGCTGCCCCTTCGCGCCCGGCACCAGGCTCGACTCGCCGACGTGGATTCCCACGCGCGCTTTGAGCGGATGATCGAGCTCGCGCAGCCCGCTCTGAAATGCGAGAGCGCAGCGAACGGCCGACGACGGGACATCGAACGTCGCGAAGAACCCGTCGCCGGGGTTGTTCTGTTCGAGGCCGCCGAACTCCGTCAGGCACGATCGGAACAGTTCGTCGTGGCGCGCGATCGCCGCCGCCCCCCGCTCATCGCCCAGGTCGCGCTTGAGTTGCGTGGAGCCGACCAGGTCGGTGAATAGGAACGCCTGCAGAGTCGTGGGTGCCGTCATTGGTCCAGAGAGCATACGGGCCCGCCGGTCGGCTGTGTGCGATGATCCGTGGCAATGCGCAAGCTTGCCCTCTTGATCCTGTTCGCCGCGCCCGCATGGGCGCAAACGACGGCCCGCTTGGAGTGGACGGGCGGCCATCCCGACCGCGGCATGAACATCGCGTTCGGTTCGCTCGCCGATCAGAAGCCGGAAAAGCTGGTCGCGCCCATCGGCCTCAAGCAGGGGCGCTATCGGTCCCTGCCGCTCGGCCCGCATCACACGGTCTTCCTGGCCGTCACGGCGCCCGACACGCCGCCGCAGATCTGGGTGGATGGGCAGCGCGACGCGGATCTTTCGAACGACTACGGGCGCCGCCTCGACAAGCGCCCCTACACGCTCTCGCTGCGAACGGTGCTGCCGGGAGACCAGGCGCCCAGCGATATCGACGTGCGCTTTGGCTGGAAGGCCCCCGATACCTGGTTCTGGCTGCCGCTCGTACACCGCGCCGGAACCGTGGTGCTGGCGAATCGCATGCGTCCGATCGCGCTGATCGACGGCAACGGTGATTTCCTCTTCACCAACGAGGGCGCCGATCGCGTGCTGTTGGACACCAATGGCGATGGCGAATTCGACATGCGCCCAGGCTCGGCCGAGGTGCTCAAGCTCAACGCGATCTGCGCTCTCGGTTACAAGCTCACCGTCAAGCGCGACGGCAGCGAAGTGCGCTTCGACAAAGCACCCGCCCCCTCCCCGCGCCCTACCCCATGGACACCCGCCACCGAAGAGGAACGGTTCTATTGGGGCGGCGCACCGGACAAGTCGTTCTCGAAGCACAGATCGACTTACCGGCGCCTTCGCAAGTCGAAGCGAAACGAGAAGTACCCCGATCATTGGGTGCATGGGCCGCTCGCCACGATTGGCCAGTTCCGCACCAAGGCGGCGGGGAAGTTCCTGTGGGACGTCGCCAGCAAGGACAAGCTCGCACGCGTGCGCATGTTGGCGGTCGAGGCACTGGGCGAACCGGCCTATCTGTCGTACGCGCCGCAGATCACGCTCTTGGCACGCGGCGAGATCGACACGGGAAAGATGACCGCCGACTCGCGCAATTGGACCTACAAGATCGAAACGGCCGCCATCCTCGCGCTGCATCGCATGCGCGCACCCGATCGGCACGTCGTCTATCTCGACATCCTGAAGAGCTCGTCGGGCAGCGACATGGAAACGCTCTACCGATGCCTCGCCCTGACCGGCCGGCCGGAGGCGCGCGCGGAGTTGGCCCGGGCACTCGACTGGAACCTCAAGGCCAAGCGACCGATCGAGGACCTCTATGAAGCCATGCGCTACTTCGACGAACCGCCCGATTCGAAGTGGTCGCTTCGAATGACCGATCCGCGGTCGGACGAGAAGTTGGCCGCGCTCGCGCTGCGCGACCTCTGGTGGAGCAGCCCGGTCGAGGCACGGACCGCGGCCATGAAGGCTCTGAAAAGAGCGCCCAAGGAGCCGCTGCTGCGTGCGGAGATCGCGCGGGTGCTTGCCATCGCCGGAGACCAACAAGCGGTCCACGATGCGCTCATACCGTGGCTCAACACGGCCAACGCGACGCTCGAAAAACACCTGCCCGCCGTGCGCGATCCGGGCGGCATCGACTCCATGATCTTTGTGCTCGACGGGGCGCAGCGCGACGTGGCTTTGTATGCGCTCGGCTTCATTCGCACCAAGCAGGTGGCGGACGCCCTGATTGCGCGGCTGAACAAGGCACCCAGTCCCGCGCTGCTGCGCGCCCTCGGCAACCAACGCGATCCGCGTGCTGCCGGCGCGCTCATGGCGGCGGCGCGGGACGGCTCCGAAGAGTTGCGCATCGCGGCACTCGAAGCGCTGGCGCAGCTACCCGCGCTGCCCGACGAAGCCAGCCCGTTCCTGGCGAGCATTCTCAGCGACGGAACCATCCTGGAGCGGATCTTCGCGATGTTCGCGACGCGTGCGGAGAGCATCGTGCCCGCGATCCTGCCCAACCTGAAGCACGCCGATTGGCGCGTGCGCCTGACGGCGGTGCGCACGCTGGCGCGGCTGCGGACCAAGGGCAGCATTCCGAGTCTCATCGATGTGGTCGGCGACAACGACGAGCGCTGGCGCGTGCGCAGCGAGGCGACGCACGCGTTGGCCTTCATCACGCAGCAGCGCAAGGGCGTCGTGGCGGAAGCGTGGCGCCGATGGTGGGAAAAACACGGCGCCACCTTCCGCGTGCCCCCCATAAAGCAGGACGCGAGCGACGAGCGCCAGAGCGTCGCGAGTTTCTTCGGCATTCCGATCGACTCGGACCGCGTCGTATTCGTGATCGACGTATCCGGCTCGATGGAGGCCGCTGCACGCAAGGGCAAGACGCGCCGCGAACTCGCCACCGCGCAACTGTTCGCCGCCGCGCAGTCGCTGCCCGGCAAGCCGCGCATCAACGTCGTCTTGTTCTCCAACAAGACCGAGCGCTGGAAAACGCAGCTCACCAAACTCGAGCCCAAGCAACTCGGCCGGTTCCTCAAGAAGCGCAAGTCCGGGGGTGGCACCGCGCTCTATGACGGCATCGAGGCCGCGTTCGCCGACCGCGAGGCGGACACGATCGTCGTCCTGACCGACGGCAAGGTCACGGGCGGCAAGATCACCGACGAGAACGCCATCGTCGAAGCGGTACGCGCCCTCAACCGCGGCGGACTCGTCCGCCTGCACGCGGTCGCGATCGGCATCGAGTCCAAGCTGCTGCGAAGGCTCGCGGAAGACTCGGACGGCCGCTACGCGGAACGCTAGGAGTACGCAGGAGTACGCTAACTCCGCCCGAAGCTGCGCAGCGTCACGAGCGAGTCGAGCGTCCAGCGCCCGCGCCACTCCGCCGTCGCGGCGGCCCCCGGCGCTTCCCACAACACCGGCCACCCGCCATCGTCCTGCTGCCGGGCGACGAGGTCGTCGAGGTGCGCTGCGAGTGTCGCGTCGTCGAACAGCGCGCGGGGAAAGTGCAGCGGCGTCATCGTGTAGCTCGTGACCGGCACCGATCGCTGAAACCACTCCGCCGCATCCAACTGCGATGCGAGCTTCGCCGTGCGCGCGTCGTCCCCCAGGGCTTCGGTAAGTCGCATGGCAGCGCGCAGCGTATGGGCACTCGTAATCGGTTCCGCGTCGATTTGCGCAAGACACCAGCGCGTCGCGGGCCCGACCCACGCGTGATCGCAGCCGGCCGCGTGCAGGTAGCCGGCGATCGCGGCGGTCGGATTGAGCGAGGGCGTCACCGCCCAGTCGCCATTCCAGTGGTCCGCGCGCGGGAACTCCAGGGCGTCGGGCAGCGCCGGCCCCACCGCCCCGTCCGCCGCGCCGACGGTTTGCAGCCAGTCGCAGGCGCCTTGCAGGAGATCGCTGTCAAATGCACCGGCCCCGTACATCGCCTGAAGCGCGATCTCGACAAAGATCGGCTGGCTGGTCGGCGCGCGCAGATCCGGCTCGAGCGCGAAGCCGAAGCCGCCATCGTCGTTGCGATAGCCACGCACCGCCTCGACCACGCCCTGCGGCGAGGCGCCCTCGAAGCGACACGCAAACACGCGCCGCTCCAGCAGGCGCGCCTGCGCGTGCAAAAACGCCCGTCCCGCCTCGAACGGGCTCAACGCCGCCGACCGCCTCCGCCCCGACTTCCGCCCGAACGACTACGCGCCGAACTGCTGCGCGACTTGTTGTAGCTGCTGCGGCGTGACGAACCGCGACTGCGATTACTGCTGCTC
>CBDURV010000017.1:0-15918 GCA_965369495.1 uncultured bacterium | reverse complement strand
GAAAACCTGGTCAAACGGCTGCCCTCGGGCGGTCGTGAGCTGACGATCCTGGCGGGCGTGAACCTGAGCATCGCCGCGGCCGAATTCGTCGCCGTGCTGGGGCCGTCGGGCAGCGGCAAGTCCACGCTGCTGGGGCTCATGGCGGGCCTCGACCGGCAGACCGAAGGCGTCATTCGCATCGACGGCGAGTCGCTGGAAGACAAGAACGAGGACGAATTGGCGCTCCTGCGGCGCCACAAGATCGGCTTTGTCTTTCAGTCGTTTCAACTGCTGGCCAACCTGACCGCGCGCGAAAACGTCATGTTGCCGCTCGATCTGGCGCGCATTCCCGAATCGCGCGCCCGCGCCGACGAGCTTTTGGAGCGCGTCGGTCTTGGCGAACGCGGCCACCACTATCCGAGCCAACTCTCCGGTGGCGAGTGCCAGCGCGTCGCCATTGCCCGCGCCTTCGGGCCGCGCCCGAAACTGCTTCTGGCGGACGAACCGACCGGCAACCTCGATCGCGACACCGGCCTCGAAGCGCTCGACCTGCTCGCCTCGGTGCGCGAGGAGCAGGGCACGACGCTCGTGCTCGTGACCCATGACCACGAGATCGCGAAGCTTGCGGGGCGGCGCGTACACATGGACCGCGGCCGCATCGTGCGGGAGGAGTCGTGAAGTTCTTTCTCGCCATGCTGCGCGAGTCGCGCGGCTCGCGCGGACGGCTCTTCTTCTTCATGGCCTGCCTCGCCATCGGCGTCGCGGCGGTGGTGGGTGTGGCCGCGCTGGGAGCGGGCATCAAGGAAGGCCTCAGGTCGAAGGGGCGCGAACTGCTCGCCGCCGACATCGTGGTCGAGTCGCGCCGGCCGCTCGGCGACGATATCGCGCCCCTCGTTCGCGAGGCGGGCGCGACGGAGCTGTCGACCGTGCGCGAGTTCGCCACGATGGTCGCAGCGGTAGACGAGGCCGGCAGCGTGGGCAAGTCGCACCGCGCGATGGTCAAGGCGATCACCGGCCGCTTCCCCTACTACGGCGATCTCGTTCTCGATCCGCCCGGGCCGCTGGCGGAGGCGTTGCAGCGCGGCGTCGTGGTCGCGCCCGAGTTGGTGGCAGCCGCGCAGGTGCGCGTGGGCGGCCAACTGCGCGTGGGCGGCAAACTGCTGCCGGTCGTCGCCGTCGTCACGCGCGAACCGCAGTCGCTCGGCTTCGCCAGCATGCTTGGCCCGCGGGTGTTCATCGCGGAGTCGCAACTCGAGGGCACGCGACTGCTCGGTTTCGGAAGCCGCGTCAAATACAAGCTGCTGGCGCGCATGCCGCAGTCGGACGCCGACTCGGTACGCACGCTCGCCCGCCGCCTCAAGCGCGAGCCCAAGGGGGCGGAGTACCTCACGGTCGAGACGTGGCGCGCCGGCCAGCCGCGCATTCGCACCGCGGTGCGCCGCGTGGAACGGTTCATGGGGCTCGTCGCGCTGCTCTCACTCGTCCTGGGCGGCATCGGCGTGGCGCAGATTGTCGGGGCGTGGATCGAGAGCCGCACGCAGGCGATCGCCATCCTGCGCTGCATCGGCATGCGGCCGCGCGAGATTCTCACGCTCTTCCTGGGCCAGGTCGGCGTGCTCGCGATTCTCGGCAGCGCGGCGGGTGCGCTCATCGGCACGCTGCTGCCGTTCGCGCTCTCCGGCGTGGCGACCGAGTTCCTCGGGCCCGAATTCGCGCTTGGCGACGTGTTCCAGTGGGCGGCGATGGGGCGCGGCGTCCTGCTCGGCCTCGGCATCGCGCTGCTCTTCAGCCTGCCGCCGCTGACCGCCGTCTGGCGCGTCTCGCCGGCGAAGGTGCTGCGCGCCGAGGCGGAACCGCTGCCCGCGCCCGCGCTGATGCGCTGGGGTGCGCGGCTGGCGCTCGTCGGGGGCATGTTCGCGGCAGCGTGGACGCAATCGCGCAGCCTGCTTTTGGCCACCGTCTTCACGACCGGGTTCCTGGCGTTGACCGCTCTGCTGGCGGCGAGTGCGTGGCTGGTCATGCGCTTGACGGCGCGCTTGCCGCGCGAACGGATGCACCCGTACTTGGCGCAGGGCCTCTCGGCGCTGGCACGACCGGGCGCGGGCACGACCGGCGGCATCGTGGCGCTCGGCCTGGGCGTGATGGTGGTCGCGACGATGCTGATCGTGGAGAGCGAGCTTTCGTCGGGCATTCGCACGCTGATTCCCAAGGACGCGCCGACACTCTTTTTGGTCGATGTGCAGCCCGACCAGTGGGAGGGCGTGCGCGAGGAGTTGGTTGTGCGCGGCGCCGACCCGATCCAATCGGCCGCGCTCGTCATGTCACGCATTCGCGCGATCAACGGCGTCGATGTCGCCGAGTTGGCCAAGCGGCGCGGCGGCGGTCGTGCGCGCTGGTCGCTTACGCGCGAGCAGCGCATTTCGACGATGGAAACGCTGCCCGCCAGTAACCGCATCATCGCCGGATCGCTTTGGAGCGAGGCGAACATCCCCGAGGTGAGCATCGAGGACCGCTTCGCGCGCAGCCTCGGCGTGAAGCTGGGGGACTGGATCACCTTCGATGTGCTCGGTCTGCCGCTCAAGCTCAAGCTGACCAGCCTGCGCAAGGTGGAGTGGCGCAGCTTCGGCATCAACTTCTTCGTCGGCGTCGAACCGGGCGTGCTCGATCGCATGCCGAGCCTGCGCCTGGCGGCCGCGAAGATGGACGAGTCGCAGGAGCAGCCGCTGCAGGATCGACTTGCGTCGCGCTTTCCCAATGTGACCGTGATTCGGATTCGCCCGATCCTCGATCAGGTGGTGGTGCTGCTCGAGAAACTCGCGTGGGGGGTGCGGGGGCTGGGTGCGTTCACCGTCATCGCGGGCCTCGCAATCCTGGCCGGTGCGATCAGCGCGACGACGTTGCGTCGGCGGCGCGAGGCGGCGTTGCTCAAGACGCTGGGTGCGACGCGCAAAGGCGTGGCCGCGCTGTTCGTTACGGAGTACGGCCTGCTGGGCGCTGTCGCCGGTGCGCTCGGAGCCGCGGGTGCGCTGGTTCTTTCGTGGGCGTTTTTGGTCCAGCTTGCGGAGTTGGAGTTCGCGCCGCCGCTCTGGGTGATTCCGGTTGCCGCGCTTCTCTCCAGTGTGCTCGCCGCAGGCTGCGGGATTTTGGCCAGTTGGAAGGCCCTGACCGCCAAGCCGCTGGAGTCGCTGCGTGCCTGACGTGGTGTTGTTTGTGCCCGAGTCCGCCCGCGCCGCCATTGCGCGCATGGAGGCGGCGTTGACGGGAAGCCACTGGATGGTCGAACGGCAGGGCATGCTGCGCTCGCCGGTGAGCGCGATCATGCAGATGGACGGGCGGCGCACCGTGCTCGACGTGCTGACGAGCGGCGAACTGTCGGCGGCGCTGCGCGAGTGGCGCGACCCCGCGATCGACGCCCTGACCGCGTTTCGCGTGGACGGCCCGCACGGCGCGGAGTTGGCGGAAGCGTCGGGTGGGTGGCTGCGCGGCGCCGACCCCGCGCCCCTCCTGCGCGGTCTCGCGCTGTGCGCGTTGGTGGCGCGGTTGCGGGCGGAGCGCGACAACTACGACGGGCGCGCCGATGAGCCGCGCCGGCTTTTGGGCTGGCTCGAGCGGCACGGTGCCGAGGTGGCGCTGTCGGAGGAGGAGCACGGTTGGCTGACCGCGCCCATCGACACCCTGCCGGAAGAGGTCGAATTCATGTCGCTCCCGGAGCGCCTCGCCTCGCATGCCTATGCACTGGGTGTCGTCGCCTCGCCGGATCCGGTCGATTCCGAGCGCCTGCACGAGTTGCTCAACCAGTTCGGCTTCCTGCAGGACGAACTGCCCGACTGGACCTCCCGAGCGCGGATCACACCCGGGAGAGAGTCCTACCTAGGATAGCCTGCCCGCGATTCGGCTTTGGGCTCTGGGCTTTGAGCTTTGGGATTCGGACTCGTCTGCGAATTCTTGTGAAGTTCCCGCTCCGTGCGAAACCGTTCGGTCCCGCAGGGCCGCTCAATGGTTGCTGCCCAGAGCCCAAAGCCCAGAGCCCTAAGCCGAGCTCGAACCCTCCTCCCGAGCGGCTAGGCCCATCCGTACAATGCGTGGCCCTTTACGGTAGGAAGGTCCGCTCCCCGTGTATCCCGTAGTCACCATCGTAGGCCGGCCCAATGTCGGCAAGAGTTCGCTTCTCAACGCCCTGATCGGGCGGCGCTACGCCATCGTCGACGACATGGCGGGGGTCACCCGTGACCGAGTTTCGGCGACCTGTCGTCTGGACGGCAAGCGGGTCGAGCTGGTCGATACCGGCGGCATCGGCATCGTCGATAAACAGGCGCTGGAGGAGCACGTCGAGGCGCAGATCGAGCAGGCGTTGGCGATGTCCGACGCGGTCATCTTCGTCTGCGATGCGCACGACGGCTGCACGGCGATCGATCACGACATCGCCAAGGCGCTGCGTCGGCTCGACGTGCCCGTCACGCTGGCCATCAACAAGGCGGAGTCGCGCGAGGCGCTCGACGGCGTGTCGGAGTTCTCGGAACTGGGCTGGGATCCGCTGCCCGTTTCGGCGCTCGAACGAATCGGCATCCACTACCTCGAGGAGATGGTCGCCGAGGAACTGCCGCACGACGACTCCGATCCCGAGCAGGACGACGAGGCGCCGGCGGTCAAGATCGCCATCGTGGGCCGCGTCAACGTCGGCAAGTCGAGCTTCCTCAACCGGCTTGCCGGCTCCGAGCGCACGATCGTGAGCGAAGTGCCCGGCACGACGCGCGACGCGGTGGATCTGCTCATCGAGAAGGATGGGCTTAAGGTGCTCGTGACCGATACGGCGGGCCTCAAGCGCGAGTCGGCGGTGCAGGACTCGGTCGAGTTCTACGCGCAGCGGCGCGCGGAGCACTCCATCAAGCGCAGCGACGTCGCGCTGCTCGTCCTCGACGTCACCGACAAGATCACGAAAGGCGACCGCAAGATCGCCAAGTTCATCCAGGACGCGGTCAAGCCCTGCGTGATCGTCGCCAACAAGTGGGACCTCGCCGTTGGCGAGATGGACATCTCCGAGTTCGCCGACTACCTGGCCAAGAAGCTTCCGGGCCTGCACTACGCGCCGATCGTCTTCACGACCGCGAAGGACGGCAAGAACGTGCTGGCCGCCATCGACACGGCGCAGGCGCTCTTCCGCCAGGGTTCGTTGCGCGTCGGCACGCCCCAGATCAACAAGGTGCTCGAGGCGGCACGCACCGACTTCCGCCCGCCGGTCAAGGTCAGGGGCACGCCCAAGATCTTCTATGGCACGCAGATCGAAGTGAATCCCCCCACGCTGATGTTGTTCGTCAACGATCCGCGCATCTTCTCGAAGGGTTATCGTCGCTTCCTCGAGAACCGCATGCGCGAGTCGCTGCCGTTCAAGGAGATCCCGCTGCGCATCATCTACAAGCGACGCCGTTCGATTTTCGGAAAGGGCGCCGGCCTATGAGAATCCTCACGCTCGTTTTTGCGCTGCTTGCCGCCTGCGGCAACGGCGAGGACAACGCCGGCAGCGGTAACACCGCCGGCGGGCAGCGCGGACAGGTCTTCTTGTGGGGCAAGTCGGGCGACGCGGTCAAGCTCGATCCCGCCGACGTGACCGATGGCGAAAGCGTCATGGTCTGCACGAACATCTTCGACAACCTGCTGGCCTTCAAGAAGGGCAGCACGGAGTTGATTCCGTGGCTCGCGACGAAGTGGGAGTCGAGCGAGGACGCCAAGCAGTGGACCTTTGTCCTGCGCAAGGACGTGACCTTCCACGATGGTTCCGCCTTCAACGCCGAGGCGGTGATCTTCACCTTCCAGCGGCAGCTTCAGGAGGATCACCCCGCGCGGCGGTCCGACAGCGAGTTCGCGTACGCCAGCAAGTTCTCCGCGGTCACGAACATCGAGGCGGTGGATGAATTCACCGTGCGCTTCCACCTCTCCGAACCGGTCGCGTTTTTCGACAGTCTTGTCGCGATGTTCGCCGCCGCGATCGTTTCGCCCACCGCCTTCGCGAGCGAGGGCAAGGACGCGGACGGTCGCTACAAGTACGACTTTTCGCGCAACCCGGTCGGCACCGGTCCGTTCCGGTTCGTGCAGTGGAAAAAGGACGAGTACATCAAGCTCGCCGCCAACGCGGATCATTTCGCGGGCGAACCGCAAATCGGCATGCTCATCTTCAAGCCGGTCACGCAGCCGCAGCCGCGCCTCAAGGAGCTGGAAGCGGGTTCGCTGAGCGGCATGGACAATCCCCACCTCGTGGACGTCAAGCGACTGGCCGCGGAGGGCACGACTCTCAACGTGCTGCGCTCGCCCGGCTTCAACGTCTGCTACCTGGCGATGAACACGCAGAAGAAGCCCTTCGACAACAAGAAGGTGCGGCAGGCCGTCGCGTTCGCGATCAACAAGCAGCGGCTCATTGCCGCCGCGTATGCGGGCATCGGCGACCCGGCCGTGAGCATGTGCCCGCAGTCGCTCAAGGGCCACCTCGCCATGGAGGATCGCAAACCGGACATCGCCAAGGCGAAGGCGCTGCTGGCCGAGGCGGGCTTCCCGAACGGGTTCGAGACGACGTTCTGGTACCCGGTCATCCAGCGCGCGTACCTGCCCGACTCCAGCGCCACCGCGATCCAGATCCAGCAGGATCTCAAGGCGATCGGTGTGACTGCCAAGCTCAAGAAGATGGAATGGGCGCCCTACCTGGCCGGTACCAGCAACGGCGCGCACGAGATGTGCATCATGGGCTGGATGGCGGACTACGGCGATCCCGACGACTTCCTGTTCACGTTGCTCGACAAGACCAACGCGGTGCCGCCCAAGGCCAACAACCGCTCCTTCTACATGAGCGATGCCTACAGCGCGCTCGTGACCAAGGCGCGCTACACGGTCGGCTGGGAAAACCGAAAGGCGCTCTACGCCGCGGCGCAGCGTCTCGTGTTCGACGACGTGCCCGTCGTGCCGCTCGTGACGGTGCCCGACTTTCGCGTGCTCGCACCGAACGTGACGGGCTACAGTATCTACCCGGCCGGCGGGGAGTATTTCCGAGAGGTTGGCTTTCGCGAAGTCGGCTTCCGCAAGTGATATTCGCGCTCCGACGGCTTCTGCTCACGATCCCGCTGCTGCTCGCGGTGTCGCTCATCGTGTTCGCGCTGTCGGACAGCCTGCCCGGCGACGCCGCCGATCTGCGTTTCGAAAAACAACCCGAGGCGAAGGAGGCGTGGCGTGAAAAACGCGGCCTCAACGACGCATTTCTGGTGCGTTGGGCGCGTTACATGGGGGGGGTGCTGGGGGGGCTGGATTTCGGCGACTCCTTTCAGGATGACCGCCCGGTTGGCGCGGACCTGATCGACAAATTGCAGGCGACCTTCGAACTCACCGTCTTCGCCCTCTTCATCGCGATCGTCTGTGGGCTCGCCGCAGGCATCATTTCGGCCATCTTCCCCCGTACGCCGCTCGACTACGGTGTCAGTACGGCGGCCCTGGTGGGCATCTCCATGCCGGTCTTCTGGCTCGGCATGATGCTGATCGTCGTGGCGGTCAACTGGTTCGGGTTCGCTTGGTCGTCGAACCGTGTGGATGTGGTGCTCGACACGAGTGGCTACACCACCAACCTCTACCTGTTCGAGTCGCTCTTCCGCGGCGACTGGCAGGTCTTCCGCTCCGCGCTGCACAACATCCTGCTGCCCTGCATCGCGCTGGCGACGATTCCCATGGCGATCATCACGCGCATGACGCGCAGCGCGATGCTGGAGGAGCGCGGGCGCGACTACGTGCGCACCGCACAGGCGAAGGGCGCTTCGCCCACGCGCGTCGTCCTGCGTCACGCGCTGCGCAACGCGCTGATTCCGATCACGACGATCACCGGCGTGCAGTTCGGCGCGCTCATGGGCGGCGCGGTCCTCACGGAGTCGGTCTTCAACTGGCCGGGGCTCGGCCGGTTCATCGTCGAGCGCGGCATCGGGCATCGCGACACGCCCGTGCTCGTGGGCGGCATTTTGCTGGTCTCCACGATCTTCATTCTCACCAACCTCGCGGTGGATCTGCTCTACGGCGTCATCGATCCGCGCGTGAGGAGTAACAAGTGAATCGGCGTTGGCGGGTACTGCGATCGAATCGTGCCGCGCTGTTCGGGGGCTGCCTGATCGCGGTCTTCGCGCTCGTCGCGATCTTCGCGGACCTGATCGCGACGCACGACCCCGAGCTGCGACAGGATGATCTGCTCGCGCCGCCCTCGGCGAAATACTGGCTGGGTACCGACCAGAACGGCTTCGATATGTTCAGCCGTCTCGTCTACGGCACGCGCAGTTCGCTACTGACCGCCTTGGCCGCGGTCTCGCTGGCGGTACTGGTGGGTTTGCCGCTGGGACTGCTGGCCGGTTGGCGCGGCGGCTGGATCGACTCGCTCATCATGCGCTGCGTGGACGTGATGCTGGCGTTCCCGGCCGTGCTGCTGGCGGTGGCAATCGCGGCGGCGATCGGCGAGCCATCGCTCACCACCGTCGTGATCGCGGTTGCCGTGGTGCTGGTGCCGCCGTTTATCCGTCAGGTGCGTGCGGCGGTGTTGCAGGTCAAGTCGCTTGACTACGTGACGGCCGCGCGTGCCCTGGGCGTGCCGCCGTTGCGCATCGTTTTTTTGACGGTGCTGCCCAACTGTTTCGCGCCGATCCTCGTGCTGGCCACGCTCGGCATCGGCATCGCGATTCTGGACGCGGCCGGCCTGAGCTTTTTAGGCCTCGGCCCGCCCGAGACGAGCCCGGAGTGGGGCGTCATGCTCCAGAAGGCCATGCTGTATGTTCAGGGGAAGGAACAATGGATCGTCTTGCCACCCGGCCTCGCCATTTCGCTGACGGTCCTCGGATTCAATCTGTTCGGGGACGGTCTGCGCGACGCTTTCGATCCGCGATCGTCGCAGTAGCGTTCGTGTGTGCTGCCTGCGGCAAGCGCGCGGAGAATTCCGAACCCGATCGCGCGCATGAATTTCGGCACCGCGTTGCGGACATGGACTGGACCGATGTCGGGGAGTGGAAGCCGGATGATCTGGTGCGCGGCCTGCGGGGCTACATCGACTCCGAAGACACCGTCTGGCCGCCCGAGGACCCGCACTATGAAAAGCTCGAGCGCTTCCTGATTCGAGAGCGGCCCGATCCCGCCTCGCTGCGCCCGCTCATCGGCGCGTACTGGGGCGAGGTGCAGGTGGACATGCACCTGCTCAAGTACGACAAGATCGCGCGCTGCGTGGTGCACAGCTTTATGGGGCGCATCTGGCTGGACGCGAACAAGCGCAAACCGGACGAACCGCATGACGATCTGGCCGCGCTCTGGGAGGGTCTCGCGTACGCGGGCGTGAATTTCTCGTTCATGCCGGTCTACGAGTCGTCGCACCCCGGCACGGGGGAGTCGCTGGCCGAGTTCCTGGCCGACCCCGAAATCCACGCCAGCGACGAATCGCGCGCGGCATTCGAGCGGCACTGGGACGCGCTCCTCGTGAAGTGGCGCGCGCGGGTGACGCGCAAGGCGTCGTCGATGTACTTCGGAAACATGCTGCGCCACGTCGGCGTGCCCGCGGCCGACCGCTTTTTCGCCGAGTGGGACCGAATGGACGAAAACGAGCGTTACGACCTGCTGCGCCGCGCCGACGGCATCGGTCCGCTGGCGCCGCCCGCGCGTCGGGTGGTGGTGGACGCGCTGCTGGACGACTCGTTTGAGGTGCGCCAGGCCGCACACGATCTGCTCACCTCCCTCGGGGCCCCGTTGGCCGGTCTGGAGGCCTCCGCGCGCGAAGAACGCATCGAAAAGATGCTGCCCGCGCTGCGGGAATGGGCCGGCAAGACGAAGTCGTGACACAATCCATGGAGAAGGAACCGTGATTATGAGGGCATTCCGAATCTCCACCAGCACGCTGGCACTTCTTCTCGTCGTCGCCTGCAGCAGCACCGACGGCATGCTTGACGACGACAAGGACCTGAGCTGGGGCCCGCCGATCGAGGATGACTACGACGCCGTTCTCTACCGCGCGCGCGCCAAGCTCATCAAGGAGTACCCGCTCGGAATCGACCCCGATCTCTCGAAGGAAGAGTTGGGCGACTTCTGGTCGATCTGGCGCTACGACATCAGCGTCATGTACCGCGAGACGAAGCGCACCCGCGCGCGTGTGAAGGTCGAGAACCTCGGCGCCGGCAAGGTGCGGGTGGGCGTCGCGGTCATGGAGCAGCTCAACGACAACATCGACGCGCCGTCGGACATCGACAAGGCGAAGTGGGTACGCAAGCACCGCCTGCCGGATCGCGAGACGCTGTTGCGCGAGCGCATCGAGCGCACCTACTCGCGCTTCGAGGCGAGCACGACCTGGCAAGAAAAGCACCGCAAGACGAAGCGCAAGACGCTGCGCCCCGACCTCGTCGATCGCACCGCCGATGTGACGCTCGAGGACTACAAGAAGAGCACCATCTCCGAGCAGCCCAAGATCACCGGCGCGCAGACGGGCGACAAGGCGACCGACTACGGTTCGCACACCCGGAAGAAGAAAGAACCCGTCGACGACGATTAGCGCTTTCGGCGAACGGCTTTGAGCCTTGGGCTTTGTGCTTTGCGCAGCGACCAGATCATCCGTTTGCGAGCGATCCGGTTTGGGGCCTCGATTGTCGTGGGGCGTGCAACTGGACTTTCGAGGCCCAATCACGAGTCATGCGCGAGTGCGCGGCCGGGTCGTGGCGCAAAGCCCTTAGCCCAAAGCTCAAAGCCGTTCCGCGATAGGATGCCCAAGTGACCGCCCGCATCCTTGCTCTCCTCCTGATTGCTCTTGCCGTCGTAGCAGAGCCTCGCCGCGACACCGCCTACGCCGAATCGACGGATCGGCTCACCTATGCGTTCGTGTTCGGGTCGAAGGACACCTGTCGCGTCATGCGCCGCACGGGCAAGCCGCCCTTCGCGCGCGGCGGGCGGCCGGCGCGCCGACTTGGAATCGAGTGGAAGGGGTTGCCCGGCGAGAAGTTGCTGGGCGAATTCTCATTCGGCCGGCGCGGGCGCCCGGTCCATGTCGCACTCTCGAACAACGGCGCGTTCGTGGTCGCGTTCGCCAATCGCGCCGACGCGGGGCTCCCGCGCGAGGACTCGATCTGGACCGTAGGCAGTGTCGCGGGCAGAAATGGCGCCGGCAACGACACGCTCGCCTATGACGGCCTGCCGACGCCGCCGGTGCCCGCATGGCCGAAATTGACGCGGCAACTCGCGGAACCGAAGCCGGAACCGAAGGACAAGTCGTCCTGGAACTACGCCTTCGTGACGCGCGAGGTGGCGAGCGGGCGCATGCTGGTCGCGCGCCATTCGGACAACGCCGACGGAGCGATCAGCGAGATGACCTGCTTCGTCGTCGAACTCGACAACGCGGACGCGAAACTGCCCAAGACGGCGGAACTGATCGGGTTGCTGACGGACGACGAGCCGCTCTTCCGGGCGGGCGCGGCGGTACAGTTGGGGCTCAAGAAGGATCGCGGCGCGCTGCCGGCTCTCAAGCGGGCGCTGCAGCAGACCAAGCAGCAGGCGGGGCGCGTCGCCATCGCCGTGGCCTTGGTCCGCTGCGGCGACGCATCAGGGCGCAAGGTCCTGCGCGCGTCGCTGCCGCCGGAGCGAGGCGCCTCGCAGGCCGCGGCGCGCGCGCTGGCGACGCTGCCTCCCGAGGCGCGCGATGCCGACACGCTGGTCGCCACGATCGGACAACTCGACGAGCGCGCCTCGCGCCACATCGGGATGGCCATCGCACGCATCGGCAAGCCGGCCGTGCGCGCGCTGACGGTGGCCTCGCGCTCCAAGGACCCCGCCAAGCGCACGGCGGTGGCGGTCATTCTGGGCCGCATGGATGACCGCGGGGCGGAGCATCTGCTGCTCAAGCTCGTGGGGGATCGCGATGTGCTGGTGCGAACCGCGGCCGCGCGTGCGCTCACCAATCCGCCGCGCGCGATCGATCCCAAGAACTACCGCGACTTCGCGCGCGCGCTCGACGCGACGGGACGCACCGAGACGAAGTCGGCGGCGCTCCGGCTCGCCACGCTCGCGATGCATGCGCAGATCAAGGACGATGCGGTGCTCAAGGCGCTCGTCGATCTGACCACTTACCACCCGCGCGCCATCAAGGCGCTCCAGCGACTCACGGGCGACAAGCTGATCACGTCCGATGACTGGAAACGGTGGTGGGCCGCCCGCAAGAAGAAGTGAATCGTTCGCGAGCGGCCTAGGGCTTTGAGCTCTGGGCTTTGGGTCGCAACCAGTCCGTCCTCGTGCTTGGTCGGAGGAAGCGGGCCGCGAGCGGTCGCCACTTCCGAGTTCGAATCCCAAAGCTCAAAGCCCATAGCCCAAGGCCGACTGCAACCGGACTGTTCGGGTCCGCGCGCTGCGTTCGACGTTAGGTGGGTTCGTCGAGCCGGAGTTCGGACGTGGCGGCATGTTCGACTTTGCCGGCCGGTGTGTGAACCGCGGAATCGAGCAGCGCTTCGCAGATGTTGATCATCACTTCGTCGCTGCCGATGATTTCGAGTTCCGCGCGCACTTCGGCGGAGATATGCTCGACGTCCTTGAGGTTGTCGCGCGGCACGATGACGCGCTTGATGCCGTGGCGATGTGCCGCGAGCAGCTTTTCCTTGATGCCGCCGACTTCGAGTACCCGTCCGCGCAGCGTCAGTTCGCCGGTCATGGCCAGGTCGTGGCGCACCGGGCGGCCCGAGAGCAGGCTCGCGAGACAGGTGGCGATGGCGACACCGGCCGACGGGCCGTCCTTGGGCGTGGCGCCCTCGGGGAAGTGGATGTGGATGTCCGTATCGGCGAAGACCGACGGTTTGATGTCGAGTTCATCGGCGTGCGAGCGGATCCAGCTCATCGCGGCGTGCGCCGACTCCTTCATCACGTCGCCCAGGCTGCCGGTGGTCTTGAGATCGCCCTTGCCGGCCATGCGCGTCGCCTCGATGGAGAGCGTGGCGCCGCCGTGTGAAGTCCAGGCGAGTCCGGTGACGTGGCCCACCTCGGGCTTGCCCTGCAACGTTCCGATGCGGAACTTGCGCGGGCCGAGCAGATCGGCCAGACGCTGCCGGCCAACGGTCACGCGGTCGGTATCGCCGCGAACGAATCCGGTCGCGATCTTGCGGCAGACGGAATCGATGGAGCGTTCCAGCTCGCGCACGCCCGCCTCCTGCGTGTAGCCCTCGACGAGATCGGTCAGGCCGCGCGCGGTGAAGCGAACGTGCTTGGTGCCCAGGCCGCACTTCTCGATGCAGCGCGGCAGCAGGTGGCGCTGCGCGATCTCCACCTTCTCTTCGCGCGTGTAGCCGCCCAGTCGCACGATCTCGAGCCGGTCGCGCAGGGCGTGCGGGATCGTGTCGAGCACGTTGGCCGTCAGCAGGAAAAACACGTCCGAGAGATCGAACGGCAGGTCGAGGTAGTGGTCGCGGAACTCGGAGTTGCACGCGGGATCGAGCACTTCCAGCAGCGCGCTCGACGGGTCGCCGCGATGGTCGGAGCCCATCTTGTCGATCTCGTCGATCTGCAGCACCGGGTTGCGCGTGCCGGAGCTCTTGACGAGTTGCAGCAGCTTGCCGGGCATGGCGCCCACGTAGGTGCGGCGGTGTCCCTTGATTTCCGATTCGTCGCGCAGACCGCCCACGCTCATGCGGACGAACTTGCGGCCCATGGCGGTCGCGACGGCGCGGCCAATCGAGGTCTTGCCGACGCCCGGGGGGCCCACGAGACAGAGAATCGCGCCCGGTCGGCCGGGGTTGAGCTTGCGCACCGCGAGGTGTTCGAGGATGCGCTCCTTGACCTTATCGAGGCCGGTGTGGCCCTCATCGAGCACATCGCGGGCGGTGTCCAGTTCGATCCGGTCGTCGGACTTCGTGTCCCACGGAAGATCGAGGATCCAACCGATGTAGGTGCGGATGACCTGATACTCCGCGCTGCTGGGAGCGACGGAACGCAGGCGCCGGATTTCGCGCTGGCACGTCTCGCGCGTCTCGTCCGGCAGGTCGATGGCGGAGAGCTTCTCGTTCAACTCGTCCGGTTCGTCCTCGCCGCCCGCATCTTCGCCCAGCGCGTCGCGGATGGCGCGCATCTGTTGGCGCAGGTACTGCTCGCGCTGGCGGCCGTCGATGTTGTCGCGCACGCGCTGATGAACGTCCTCGTCCACCTTGCTGCGCGCCAGTTCGAGGTGCAGCGCGGTTTCGAGCGCCATGATGCGCTCGCCCACGTCGGAAGTGGCGGCGATCTCGCGTTTGACCGGCAGCGGGAAGTTGATGTAGGCGGCAACCAGGTCGGCGAAGCGCCCGGCGCCGTCGAGGTTGAGGCGCAGGATCTGCTCGAGGTCGTCGGGATAGGTGCTCTCGCGACCCAGCAACTCGGTCACGAGGTCGAGGCAATCGAGCACCTTGCCGTCGTACTCCTCGGGATCGGGATCGGCCGGCATGAGCAGCGCCTGCACGCGGCAGCCGTCGTCATCCGACGTGTAATCCTCCAGCGACAGACGCTGGACTCCCTGGAAGACGACTTGGAGTCCGCCGCCGGGCACCTGCATATGCTGGACGACGCGGCAGAGCACGCCGACCGGCCGCAGATCCTCCACGGTTTTGGGTTCGCCGCTGTCGCGCCGCGAGTAAACCGTGGCGACCAGCAGATCGTTTCCCTTGCTGCCCTTGAGGAGGTCACGCGGCAAGACGTCCTCAGGGAGCTGAATGGAAACGACATCGTCGGGGAAAACGACGCTCGATTGAAGAACGAGTGCCGGGAGTTCGCGATATCCGTCCGGTGTCATACTTTTGCCTGCGCAGAACCCATCGGACTCGCGGCGGGCCGTTCTTAAACGGGACGGGTAGGTGCTCGCAGGTTTTCGGACTGGCAGCGTATTCTGTGGGGGCTAGGCTCTCGCCCCGACACCAGGTCCGCATGAAGAAATTACTGCTCCCGGCCGCGCTGCTTGTTTCCCTCCTGTTCGCCCTTCCCGCCCTGCTCGGCGGATGTGGCGGCGATAACGGCGCTTCCAAGAAGATTCCCGCCGTCGCGCCGTCAAGCGGGCTAGCCTTCGCCTTTGTGGATGTGGCGGGCCCGATGGGCTACACGCTCCGCAATCGGACCGGCAAGGACCGGCAAAAAGACCTGATCCTCGGGGCGATGCCGCCGGGAATCGCCGTCGGCGATTTCAACGGCGATGGCTGGATGGACCTCTACTGCCCCAACGGAAACCGGGTCGTGCGCTACGACCGGAAGAACCAGCGCCCGGTGCTGTTGCCCGAGGAGGAGGCGCCCCGCAACGCGCTCTACTGGAATCGCGGAGGAAAGCGCCTCGAGGAGGGCGCCGAAGCGGCCGGCGTGGATGACCGCAGCTGGTCGTTCGGCGCCATCGCCGGCGACGTGGACAACGACGGCGACACCGACATCTACCTGTGCAACTGGGGCTCGAACAAGCTCTTCCTGAATGACGGCAAGGGCAAGTTCACCGAGATCGCGCAGCAGGCGGGCGCCGCCGGCGGTAGTCTCGACTGGTCGGCGGGCGCCTGTTTCGTCGATTACGACAACGACGGCGACCTCGACATCTATGTGGCGCAGTACGGCGACGTACAGGACATGTTCGGTCGCACCGATCTTGTGCGGGTGGCGCCGGACGGATCGATCGATGGCCGCAACTGCGATTGGCGCAAGCTGCGCGTCTATTGCGGGCCGCTCGGGCTCAAGCCGGTCAACGACGTGCTGCTGGAAAACCAGTTCGCCGAGACGGGCAAGGTCGTCTTTCGCGATGTCACCAAGAAGGCGGGCATCTGGCGCAAGGTCAACCCGGCCAGCTACACCGAGGCGTCGGAGGGGCCGTGGTACGGGTTCCAGCCCATCGCGTGGGATGTGGATAGCGATGGCGATCAGGACATCTTCGTGGCCAACGATTCGGTGCGGAACGTCTGCTGGATCAATCAGGGCGACGGC
>CBDURV010000016.1:0-16238 GCA_965369495.1 uncultured bacterium | reverse complement strand
AGGGCAGGCGCGGCGTCGAAACCGCGCAGTAACAAGCACCGCCCATCGGTACAGATTGTGCGTATAACAGAGTAGAGACGCGACAGGTTGCGAGCGATCGCGGTCTTCGCTGGTCGCCCGCCTCCTGTCGGTTCGAAGCAACTTCGCTTCCCCGGAGGCTCGTATGGCGACCAAGGCTGAATTCCTCGACGCGATTCGCTCGACCACCAACCAGGACGAGTTCAAGGAACTCCACTGGACCGGGAGCTTCGGCGAATACCTCGATCTCGTGATCGGCAACCCGGACGTCGTGCGGACGGCGCATCAGCGCGTCTACGACATGATCATGTCGTTCGGTACGGAGCAGATCACGATCGGGAAGCGGGCGGTCACGAAGTACAACTTCTTCTCCGATCCGCTCGGCGACGGCGAGGACGCGATCTTCGGACTGGAGACGATGCTCTCGCAGTTCGTGGACTGCTTCAAGGCGGCCGCCTACGGCTACGGTGTCGAAAAACGCGTGCTGCTGCTGCACGGTCCGGTGGGCTCGTCCAAGTCTACGATCGTGCGCCTCATCAAGCGCGGACTCGAGCACTACAGCCGCCAGCCCGAAGGCGCGCTGTACGCGTTCGGCTGGAAGGTGGAGGAGGACGGCAAGGAAGTCTTCGTGCCCGACCCGATGCACGACGAGCCGTTGCGCCTGCTGCCGCCCGAGGCGCGCGCACGCATTCTCGACAGTCTCAACCGCGATCGCGGCGATCGCTACCGGCTGCGCGTCGAGGGCGAGGCGAGTCCCGTTTCGCGCTACTACATGAAGCAGCTCCTGGCGGAGTACGACGGCGAACTCGACAAGGTTCTCGAGCACATCGTCGTCCGTCGCCTGGTGCTTTCCGAGCGCGATCGCGTGGGCATCGGCACCTTCCAGCCCAAGGACGAGAAGAACCAGGACTCGACCGAACTGACCGGCGACATCAACTACCGCAAGCTGGCGGAGTACGGCTCCGAGTCGGATCCGCGCGCCTTCAACTTCGACGGCGAGTTCAACATCGCCAACCGCGGCGTGATCGAGTTCATCGAGGTGCTCAAGCTGGACGTGGCGTTCCTCTACGACCTGCTGGGCGCATCGCAGGAACACAACATCAAGCCCAAGAAGTTCGCGCAGACCTACATCGACGAGGTCATCATCGGGCACACCAACGAGCCCGAGTACCGCAAGCTGATGGGCAACGAGATGATGGAGGCGTTCCGCGACCGCACCGTCAAGATCGACGTGCCCTACAACCTGCGTCTCGAGAACGAGATCAAGATCTACGAGAAGGACTTCCGCCAGGACAAGGTGGCGAAACACATCGCGCCGCACACCGTGGAAGTCGCCGCGATGTGGGCGATCCTCACGCGCCTCAAGGAGAGCAAGGGCGGCCAACTCAGCCTGCTCGACAAGCTCAAGCTCTACAACGGCCAGTCGCTCGAGCGCTTCACCGAGGAGAACATCAAGGAGTTGCGCGAGGAGAACCCGCGCGAGGGGCTCGAGGGCATCTCGCCGCGCTACATCCAGGACAAGATCTCCAACGCGCTCGTGCGCGACTACTCGTCCACCTGCGTGAACCCGTTCATGGTGCTCAACGAGCTCGAAGAGGGGCTCAAGCACCACTCGCTGATCACGTCGGAGGAGCTGCGCCAGCAGTACCGCAAGCTGCTCGCCCTCGCCAAGGAGGAGTACGCCGACATCCTGAAGAACGAGGTGCAGCGCGCCATCGCCGCCGACGAGGAGCAGATCCAGCGGCTCTGCTCGAACTACATCGACAACGTCAAGGCGTACACGCAAAAGGAGAAAGTGCGCAACCCCTACACGGGCCAGGAGGAAGAACCGGACGAGCGCCTCATGCGCGCCATCGAGGAGAAGATCGACGTGCGCGACGGCGCCAAGGACGACTTTCGCCGCGAGATCATGAACTACATCGGCGCGCTGGCGATCGAGGGCAAGAACTTCGACTACCGCATGAACCCGCGGCTGCAGCGCGCGCTCGAGAAGAAGCTCTTCGAGGACCAGAAGGATTCGATCAAGCTGACCAGCCTCGTGAGTTCGGTCGTGGACCGCGACACGCAGGAGAAGATCGACGTGATCAAGTCGCGGCTGATCAAGAACTTCGGCTACAACGAGGAGAGTGCCACGGACGCGCTCAACTACGTCGCCAGCATCTTTGCGCGGGGTGATGTGAAATCGAAGGACTAGATGGCTAACCGCATTGATCTAGACCACGCGCGCTTCCGCAACATTGTCCGCGGATCGATCCGCAAGGACCTGCGCAAGCACATCGCCAACGGCCAGATGATCGCGCGGCAGGGGGGCGACACCGTCAAGATCCCCGTGCCGCAGATCGACCTGCCGCGTTTCCGCTTCGGCTCCAACGAGGGCGGCGGCGTGGGGCAGGGCGATGGCGAACCGGGCGACGCCGTGCCGGGCGACGAACAGCCGGGCCAGGGTGAGGCGGGTTCCGATGCGGGCCAGCACGAGTTGGAGGTCGAGGTCTCGCTGGAGGAGTTGGCGCAGATCCTCGGCGAAGAGCTGGAGCTGCCCAACATCGAGCCCAAGGGGCGCAGGCAGATCACCACCGAGGTCAACCGCTACACCGGGCTGCGCCGCGTCGGTCCCAGTTCGCTGCGGCACGTCAAGCGCACGTTCAAGCGCGCCATGAAGCGCGAAATCGCCACGGGCCGCTTCGGTCCCTCCGGCGGCGTCGTGATTCCCATTCCCGACGACATGCGCTACCGCGCGTGGGATCCCAAGACGATTCCCGAGTCGAACGCGTGCATCATCTACATGATGGACGTTTCCGGCTCGATGGGGGACGAGCAGAAGGAGATCGTGCGCATCGAGGCGTTCTGGATCGATACCTGGCTCAAGAGCCAGTACCGCCATCTGGAAACACGCTACATCGTGCACGACGCCGAAGCCAAGGAGGTCGATGCGCACACCTTCTTCCACCTGCGCGAGTCGGGCGGGACGCGCATTTCTTCCGCCTACTCGCTCTGCAACGCGATCATCGACGCCGAGTATCCGCCCGAGGAGTGGAACATCTATCCGTTCCACTTCAGCGACGGCGACAACTGGTCGGGCGGCGACACCGCGCGCTGCCTCGACCTGCTGCGCAGCCAGGTGCTGCCCAAGGCGAACGTCTTCTGCTACGGGCAGGTGCGCTCCACCTACGGCTCCGGCCAGTTCAAGACCGACCTCGACCACGCGTTCAGCGACGACGAGAGCGTGATCACCTCCGACATCCCCGACAAGGAGGGGATCATGGACTCGATTCGCGACTTCCTGGGGACGGGTAAGTAGTGCACACGCTCGGTTTGCCCCCCGAACTAGCCGAACTGCAGCGGCGCGTCGTCGGCGTGGCAACCGGCTACGGCCTCGACTTCTTCGAGACCGTGTTCGAGATGGTGACGACCGAACAGATCAACACCATCGCCGCCTACGACGGCTTTCCGGTGCGCTACCGCCACTGGCGCTTCGGCATGGCCTACGACCGCATCGAGAAGAGCAGTTCGTGGGGCCTATCGAAGATCTACGAACTGGTCATCAACAACGACCCCTGCTACGCCTACCTGCTCAAGGGCAACCTGTTCGTCGATCAGAAGCTGGTCATGGCGCACGTCTACGGCCACTGCGACTTCTTCAAGAACAACGCATGGTTCGCGCCGACCAACCGCCACATGGTGGATGAACTCGCCAGCCACGCCATGCGCATGGAATCGCATGCGCGCAAACAGAGTCAGGACCAGGTCGAGGAGTTTCTCGATTCCTGCCTGAGCCTCGAGAACCTGATCGACATCTACGCGCCCTACACGCCGCCCAAGCGGCGTTCGGACGACGAGGAGGAGACGGGCCGCGAGGTCGTGCGATTCAAGGCGAAGCCCTACATGGAGTCGTTCATCAATCCGCCGGAGGTGATGGCGGAGGAGCAGAAGGAGATCGATACGGAGCGCGACGCCCGGCAGCCCTTCCCGGAGCGACCCGAGCGCGACGTGATGAAGTACCTGATGGAGCACGCGCCGCTGCGCCCGTGGCAGAAGGACTGTCTCTCCATGGTGCGCGAAGAGGCGTACTACTTCGCACCGCAGCGCCTGACCAAGATCATGAACGAGGGCTGGGCGAGCTACTGGCACTCGAAGATGATGACGGAGCACCTCTGCGACACGAGCGACATCCTCGACTTCGCCGAACGACATGCCGGCGCGATGGCGATGTCGGGCGAGCAGGTGAACCCGTACAAGCTGGGTATCGAGCTGTATCGCAACATCGAGGAGCGCTGGGACAAGGGCCGCTTCGGCAAGGAGTACGACGACTGTCGCGACTACGACGCCAAGCAGCGTTGGGACACGGGGCTCGGCGAGGGTCGCAAGAAGATCTTCGACGTGCGGCACACCTACAACGACGTGACGTTCGTGGATACGTTCCTGACGCCGTCGTTCTGCGATGAGCAGAAGCTCTTCACCTACGCGTTCAACCCGCAGACGGGGCGCAAGGAAGTGACCGGCCGCGACTTCGGCGAGGTCAAGGCGCGCCTGCTGCAGCAGTTGGCCAACGGTGGCCAGCCGATCATCGAGGTCACCAACGGCAACTTCGGCAACCGCGGCGAACTGGTCCTGACGCATCGCCACGACGAACTCGACCTCGACACCAACATGGCCGCGCAGACCATGCAGCACCTGCACCGCGTCTGGACCCGCCCCGTCCACATCGAGACCATCCTCGAAGGCAAGCCGACCCGCCTCACCTACGACGGCGAGAAGCACACCAGCGAAGCGATGTAGAGCGAACGGCCTTGGGCTTTGGGCTGTGAGCTTTGCGCCGCGACCGGCAAGTCCCGGTGTGCACCCCGTTCGCGATGGGGCCTCGGCTGACCCGATGCAGTCCCCCGCGACCCCCGAGCCCCCATAGATCCCGCATGCGAAGGGCTGGACTGGTAGTTCCGCAAAGCCCATAGCTCAAAGCCCAAAGCCGTTTCCGATACGATCTCCCCGTGCTTGAATTCGTGACCGCAGGGGAGTCCCACGGCAAGAGCCTCCACGCCATCGTGACCGGCTTCCCGGTCGGGGTTCCGATCGACAGCAAGGCGCTCGACGCGCTGCTGCGACGACGGCAGGGCGGGTATGGCCGCTCCGTGCGCCAGAAGATGGAAGTCGATCGGGCGACGTTCGTGAGCGGCGTGCGGAACAAGCGCACGACCGGCAACCCGATCACGATCCGCATGCCCAACAAGGCGAGCAACCTCGCCAAGTTGCCGCCGGTGACGCGCCCGCGACCGGGCCACGCCGATCTGGCCGGAGTGCTGAAGTTCGGCCACGACGCCGATGCACGCGACGTGCTGGAGCGAAGTTCCGCGCGCGAGACGGCGGTGCGCACCGCCGTCGGTGGACTCTGCCAGCAGTTACTCGCGCAGTTCGGCATCGAGTGCTTCGGTCATGTCGCAAGACTCGGGTCGGTGCGCTTTCGCAGCGGCGATCTCGATGCCAACGCACGCGAGGCGTCGCTCTTCTTCTCTCTCGATCCGGAAGGCGATGCCAAGGCGCGCGCGCTCGTGGACGAGTGCGCAAAGCAGGGCGACACGCTCGGCGGTGTGATCGAGGTCGTGGCGACCGGTGTGCCGCCCGGACTGGGCGCCAATGTGCAGGCCGACCGCAGGCTCGACGGCAGACTGGCGCAGGCGCTCATGGCCGTGCCCGCAATGAAGGGCGTCGAATTCGGCATCGGATTCGACGCAGCGAAGAAGCGCGGATCCCAAGTGCACGACATCGTCCGCGAACGCAAAGACGGAACGCTCCAACGGCCGACCAACCGAGCGGGCGGCATCGAGGGCGGCATGAGCAACGGCGAACCGATCATCGTGCGCGTGGCGATGAAGCCGTTGAGCACGCTCAGGCGGCCGCTGGAGTCGGTCGATCTCAAGAGCGGCGGCCGCAAGGACGCGCACTTCGAGCGCAGCGACATCACCGCCGTACCCGCCGCCAGCGTGATCGCCGAGGCGGTAACCGCGATCGTGCTGGCGCAGGCGCTCATAGAGAAGTTCGGCGGCGATTCGCTAACCGAACTCCAACGCAACGTGGCCGGTTACTACGACGCCATCTCTCGATGGTGGCGCCCGACCGAATAGAATCATCGACTGACGCGACACCCCCCACGCCGGCGTAGCTCAATGGTAGAGCACTGGTTTTGTAAACCAGGGGTTGCAGGTTCAAATCCTGTCGCCGGCTAGTTCGCAATCCCGCCAGCCATGCGGAAAAGTTCGACGGCTGGCGGGATTGCTCGCGTTTGAGCCTGAGCGGGCGTGCGTCATTTCGCGCCACCTTGCGCCGTTCCGCGACGTGTTGCGACAACCTTAGGCGAACCGCTAGGCGAACCGAGAGCGCCATCCAGCAGCCGGGAGGCGTCGAGGAGCTGCGCCTCGGTGACGGTGGTGTAGCGGGCACCCATGCGCGACTGCCTGCCGCTGGAATGCCCGAGCATGGCGTCGATGGTGTAGCCGCTCGCGCCCAGCTCGTGGAGCACCGTCTCGGCGGTGTGCCGGATGCTGTGCAGCGTGAAGGGCGCGTGGAAGTCGTCGCCCCAGAGTTTCCACGCGGGCACGTCCTTCGACGGGATCGCCTTGAGCGCCTTGCGTAACCAGTGGTTCGTCCGCTTGGGATCGCCCCACGCGCTGCCGTTGGGCTGCGTGAAGATGCGGGCCTTCGGATGCGGGCGCAGCGTGGCGTCTGTCCTGAGCGCCTCCAGACGCCTCAGGAGCGCCCCTTGCGGGAACGACACCTTCCGGGCGCCGGTCTTCTCGCTCTCGCGCCGTGCGGCGAGCCTGGGTGCGTGGGTGCCCTTGACGGTGTAGGCGTGGTCGTAGTCTTCCCAGCGCAGCGCGGCAAGGTCGCCCAGCCGCCAGCCGGTGAACAGCGCCCCCTCAAGGATGGCGACGGCTGCGGGCGGGCACGTCTCGCGGATGGCCGTGAGCAGCGCCTGCGCTTCGTCGGCGTCGAGCCCGACGCGCGCCTTGGACGCCTTGGGCGCTTCGTCCGCGGCGAGCCGACACAGCGGGAACGGGTTGAGCACGCGGCGCGGAATCTTGCCCGCCTTGACGGCCCAGCGCCAGACAGCCGACGCGGTGCTCAGGTAGTTGTTGATGGTGCCCGCGGTGGTACCGCCGTTCGCGCCCATGCGTTCCATAGCCCACGCGCGGATTGACACCTCCTCGATGCCTTGCGGCTCGAGAGCGGCCCACGGGGATTCCAGAACCAGCCCGAGCACCGTCCGCGCCACGGCTTGCGTTGATGCCTTGCGGCGCAGCAGGCCAGCGGGGTGTTCCATGTACTCGCGGACAATCGCGGCGAACGCGCGGGCGTCGTCGGTCGGCGCCGCCTTGCCCTGCGCCAACAGGAATGCGCGCTCCACCGTCTCGCCCTTGTCGAGCCATTCGACTACGCGAGCGCGCAGGGCTTCCGCCGCGCGTTTCGTCTCGCCAGCGCGTCGGCTGATCGTGCGATAGCCGCCGTCCGGCTTCCGCTCCTTGAACTGGCACCACCAGCCCGTCTTGCCGCTGAGTCGTCGGGCGCTTCCCCTGCTGCTGCGTGTCGCCATGCGTGCCTCCGTTCTCATTACGCTACCTCGATTCCCCGACGCCGTGTCGGCCCGGGAGCGACAGCGACCGTCCGAAAAGGGGGCGCCAGCAAGGCGGCCCCCCAATGTACTTATGTAACTGTGTACTGAGTTCACTAGTTCGTGCGTCCCAGTTCACTAGGTCTAGTGAAGCCACTTCACTAGCTCGGGAGCCTCAAACGGTAGACATTCGGCCTGTCTCGCCGTCCCCGCTTGATGAATTTTAGGAACCCCGCGTCGTCCAAGGCGTTGACGGCCTCGATGCACCAACGGCGGGTGTACTTCGTCGCGGTGGCCATCTGCTCGTAGCTCACGGTCGATACATTCGTGTCGCGGTCCCCGTGCCGCCAGATAGCCACCCAGACCAATCGCTGGCTAGCGGACAACCCAGCCTCATCAAAGGCGAAGTCGAGCGCATGATTGAGCATGGTGATCCGCTTGCGCCCGTTGGCTGCGCGGCGCCCGCTGTCTTTGCGGGGCCGATACTCCAGCCTGCTACTCACCGAATGCCTCTTCCTCGAACGTGCCCAGCGCAGGCGTGAACAGCAGGTGCCGTCGCGCGCCGCTCTCGCCGTCCTTGTACTTGGTCAGCGTCAACGTGCGGGGCCATACGGTGCAGTTGTTGCCGAGGGCGTCCACCACGTCGCAAACGGGACTGGCGCCATCCTCGAACTCTAGACGAGCAACCACGTCGGCGCTGTACAGGGCGTGTCCGGTTTCCTTGAATCCACCGTCCGCGTTTTCGTGCGCCACGCATATCACGGGCGTCTGGTACTCGCCTGCGAACGCCTTGGCGCCGTTGATGACGTGATCAACTTCGCCACGTCGATCGCCTGCGCCGCGAACGGTCACGTTGTGGACGGCGTCGATGATGAGTAGCCAGCGCGCGTTGGGGCGCCACTTGACGGCTCTCGACGCCATGTCCAGCAGCGCGTCCACGTCGGGCGGCGGCTCGAGATAGAAGACGTGGGAGTTTCGACGCTCGCGGTACGCCACGGTGTCGATCTGGTCCAATGCCTCACGGGCTCGGCCTGCAAGGTCGGGACATTCGATCCCGCGAACAAAATGGCGGCTGTCGATGCGCGCCTCTCGCGCCAGTGCGATGTCCTCCCACTTCTTGCGGCTCTGCTCGTAGGTGACGACAAGCACGCTGTAGCCCTGCTCAATGGCGTCGGACACCATCTGCATGACGAGGCGGGACTTGCCGGCCATCGAGCGCCCGGAGATAAACACCAACTCATCCGTGAGGATGGGGCGCTCCTGCGGCGCGAAACCCGGAAGCGGAAGAGAGAAGCCCCGCCGCGGCTCGAACAGAAATAGCGGGTGCAGGTCGGGCACGTCGTGGAACGCGGGAACAAACTGCGGGCGGCTCATGCTGCACCTCCCGGGCGCACGGGCACGCGGTGGAGTTCAAGGTGGCGCAAGAGGTCATTGCGGCGAACGTAGAGGCGTCCACCGATGTTGATGGGGGGGCCGAACGTCTGCGTGCTCAGATGGCGCTGTGCGGTCCGTGTCGAGCGGCCCAGGATGTCACCCAGCGCGACGGCGTCGATGAGTTCGGGCCACTTGCTCGGCGGTGCGGTGCGGAGGTCAAACTCCACGGCGCACCTCGCCTTCGGTCGCGGTCAGGAAGGGGTTGCGCTCAAGCTGGGGAGCGAGCGCAGGGGCAGGCGGGTCTGGGTCGTCGTCGCCGGTTTGCGCTGGCGATTCGGACGCGCTCGCGGTCGCCGTGGCTGCGGCTCGACAGCTTGCGGAGCGCGGAGCGCGTCGTCGGGCGTGCTGGCGGACGGTGCGCGTCGGTTGCGTGGTCGCGCGCTTGTGGGGCGCGGACACCGGAACATCGACCCACTCGCGGCCGTGCAACTCCGTGCGGCGCGTCACGGGGGCGTACTCGGGTCCGGGGTCGATCGGTCCGTCGTCGTCGAACGGAACGTCTTCGACTGTGTAGCCGTCGAACTCTTCGGGCTCGGGATGTGGCAACGGCTCGCGATTGCGGCGTAGAAACGCCGGCGTCTCGACCGTCACGGCGGACCGGGGCGGTCCCTCGCGTGCATTACAATCGGTTCTTAGTTCTCGCATCGGATTTGCCTTCCTGGGATGCGCGGACGTGCGGCTCCCGGTCCATCCGGGGGCTCGCTTTTTATCTTGGCCTACTGGACGGACAGGGGACGAACACCCGCCCCGACACGGTCGCCCGCTGACATGGTGCGCCGAAGTCGTCGCCGAAGTCATCGCCGAGGCAGCATCAATCGTCCCGGGTAGCGGACGCCGATGGGCGGCACGCCGTCGCAGGCCTCGCCTGATTGCGGTAGGGTCAGGCGTAGGAACCCGCCCAGCAGGCTCTCTGCTGGCGGACATTGGGGGGACGATGCGCTATCTCATCGTCATCGCGGTGGTCGCCCTGGTCGCCCACGCGCAAGACAAGCCGTCCAAGCTGGGCACCAAAGCTAAAGAGCACATGGACGCGTCGAGCGACATGTGGGCCAAGTTCACGGCCGACCCGGACAAGCTGACCGACGACGACCTGCGCGGCATGGCCGACAACTACGACGCGGCCATCGACCTGCTGCACAAGATCACGGAAGCGGGAGACTCCCCTTCGGCCAACGCGAACATACTGCGCCTCGCCCGTCGATCTGCCCGCCTGCGCGCCACGCTGTGGGCGCGCGAGATGCGGAAGAAGGCGGAGGCATTCGAGAAGGCAAAGGCGAACCGGGCGCCCGGTGGCGCTGTGCCCGTGAAACCGCGCAACCCCGTCCCTCCAGCGGCGGGCGATGGCGCCTCGGACGCTCCTGTTCCGAGCGCGGAGTCGGCACCCGCCAAGAACGCACCGCAGCCTATACGCATCTTCGAGACGAAATCCGAGCGGCGCGGCAGCATCAACCGCGCTCGCCGATTCGTGTTCGACTATTTCCGATTCATGAAGCCGGGCGTCCTCCGGCGTCGTTGCGAGAGATGCCGCGGGAGCGGGGTGAGATCGTATCGCGTGGGCGAACCTCCCAACGTGACTTACGAGCGGCGGACGTGCTCGACATGCGGGGGGATTCACCACCGCCTGCGCCACGAATCTGCGCGCCGCAGCGTGTGGATCACGCGAACGCCTATGGCCCGCTCAGACCCGACTTTCCGACAATGGTATTCGGAGTGGCTCGCGCACTACGATCACGATGCGCGGTCCCTCATCCCGATCAAGCGCCTCGCCATCAAGAGCGTCGCCTATCACGGCCTCTGGGCAGTGGTCGAGTGGGAGGAAACCCGCGGCAAGAAGAAGGAGCGGATCACCCGGACGCTGGTGCGAATGGGGCGGGTCTGGTTCTTCTACTACCCCGCGACCGACGCGGTCCTACTTGGGCTGACGCCAGGGGCGAGTCCGAGCGCAGCCAAGCAGGAATAAGGGGGAATCGCGCGGGTGGTCAGATGGGCCGCACCTGGTACTTCTACACGCCTGAGCACGACTCCAAACTGTTGGAGTTACCGAGCAAGGACGTGCCCGAGTAGCGGTGCCGCCCTCACAGCCGCCTGTACGCCCGTCTCTCATGCTTGGCGCCCACGGCCTTCGCCTCGGCCACGGTCAGCCGCGATCGGTTGTGGCGACCCGCTACGCGCCCTTGCGCCGTCGCCACACCCCGTACCCCACCAGCGCTGCGCCGATCAGGGCGAGGGTGCCGGGTTCGGGGATGGGGTCGAGCGAGCCATCCAGCGTCGAGAACGTCGCCCCACCGAATCCGTCGTCGTTGCCGAAGCCCGCGATAGGGCCGCCACCGCCGTTCCAGTGCAACACGTTTCGGTTCTCGTGGTCGATCCGAAGCTGCACTCCGTTTACGCTCGGATTAAAGAAGTTCCAGAGCATGGTCGAGGAGCTTTGGACTACCCCACCAACGATGTCGATTCCCCCAAAAACAGAGATAGGAGTTGCGACGTTGCTCGTCATTCCGAGTGCGCTGACATCCGAGGTAAATTCGATTGAGGTCGGAGCCTGTACGAAGGCGTTGTCCACCAGACCGAACATCTTCCCTGTCACCGTTCCGGGCAGGAACGTCCTGCCGATCCAAGGCCAGTCGGCAGCATCACCGTCAAACGAGAACTCAATGACGCCCGCCTGCACCTGTCCGCCCGTAGCGACGAGCATCGCAATTCCCGCCACGAGTTGTGCCATCATCCTCATACCGTCATCCCCCACTGCGCCAATCCGCAGTTGCGTGAGGATAGCGCCTCGGAACGAGACAACACAGCCCGAACTCGTGCGGCGCGCACGGCAACGTCCAACGAATTAGACATTCGGTGGCGTGCCGCCTACAGCCGCCGAAACGCCCGCCGCTCGTGCTTGGCGCCCACGGCCTTCGCCTCGGCCCGGATGGCGATCGGTGGTCGTGAGCTGCTACGCGCCCTTGCGCCGCCGCCACACCCCGTACCCCACCAGCGCCGCGCCGATCAGGGCGAGGGGGCCGGGCTCGGGGATGGGCGCCGGTCCTCGGACCTCAAGATTATCGAAAAAACCGTCGTCGCCCTCAAGGTCCTGGCCACCCATCCAGAAACCCGCCCGACCGTCACCGAACACCGGACTCGTATCGAGGTAGCTGCTGGTGAACGTTCGGCTAACGCCCAGCGGGTCCGGCCCCACGATCGTGATATCGATCTTGAGCGCGGTCCCTTGCCGCCGGACCTCGGCGGTAATCGTGTGGAGTCCGTCACGCGCGGGCAGGTGGCCCATCGACGTGTTGCTGATCAGCCCCACCGTCGGAAGCGTGCCGTCAAACCGCTCCAGCCGGAACGCGCCAGCCGGCGGTCCGAGAAACCCAGGATGGAAGAGCGCAAGGTATTCGCCGAACAACAGCCCGACGTTGTACCCTTCCGCGCGGCTCGTCGATGGTGTGCCAACCTGGCCGCGGTAGATCAACGACTCGGTCTCCCGCAGGGCGAAGCCGACCTTTGAGACCGCCGTCGATAACTGGATCGGCACGGTGTTCGGGTTGTCCGCGTGCAGCCTGCCGCCGTTTACACTCCACACGGCGGCCGTGGTGGAAAAGTCGAGCGAGTTTGGGAGCCCCGGCCCACCGAAGCCCTCCGAGAAGAGTACGGCGTCTGCCCGGACGCCCGCCGCGAAAAACACAACTAGTAGGCAAGCGAGGGTTCCCCTGATCATCGCAAGCATTCTCGCCAGCCGAGGGGCAGCGGTCCAACGAAATGGGGACTCCACCTGCGCCAATCCGCCGCCGATCCCGGAGATCCGCGCGCACGCCCCTCCGAGCCGACCGCATGGGACGCGCTGGCGCGATGTCTCGGGTTGGGGGACTAGGCACCCGACGGCTCGGCCTGGACCTCACTCCTCGCCCGTCGGCCCCAATGCTCCGGGCACTTCCGTTCAAGCCACCACATCGACGCGCGCACGTCCCGCTCCCGAACCACCTGGCGAGTCCTCCTCATCCTCGTTTCGATGCGGTCGGGTTCGCCGTTTTCCCCCTTCACAACAATCGGAAACTCCTCGATTACTTCTGTGACCTTGTCCCAGCCGAGGGCGGCTGTTCGGATCGCGCCGACGCAGTGGACTTCCGCGACCGCTTCCGCGCGCGTGACCGCTAGGCAAAACTGGCCCGCGATCGTATCCCGCCCGTCCGCCAATTCGGCTTCGCCCCTGCGCAGCCAGCGGCGGATCGTGCTGTAGTCAACGCCCATAACCTGAGCGGCCACAACGCGATAAACCGCGCCTTCGAGGATGGCAACGTAGCCTGCAAGAAAGGCGCGAGTCAGCTTGGTGGGGCGACCAATCTTCTTTCTGGCCATTGCCGTCCTCCGCCGCCTCGGCACCTTCTTGCTCGCGGACGCCCCTCCGCTCACCCCGCCGTCCCCGTTGTTGGCCGCTCACGGCGACGCCTTGCGATGGTCGTCAGCAACGGCTGCGCCGGTCCGCTAGCAGGGGCGTTTTCGTGCTCGCTGACATCGCGCGGGGCGGGTTTCGGGGGCGCTAGGCGAACCGTAGAGCGAACCCAACGGCCCGAATGGTTGAGTTCTCGGGTGTTGTCCGTGGTTTTGTAAACCAGGGGTTGCAGGTTCAAATCCTGTCGCCGGCTGACCGTCGATACCGTGCCAAGGTCGAATGCTGCAATGGCTCTGCGGGGCCGTCCGGGTGCGATGTGCCTGATGGCGCGACGCCAAGCGGCATCCTCGCGAGTCGTGCCACGCAGCCTCTCGCGATCCCGCCGATCTCTCGCAGCAATCGAACGTGGTACCGCGAAGACAGGCTACGAAGATGCACTGGCGTGATCCGACTCGGAAGGCCGCGAAAAGTTACAGTTCGTAACGTGAACGCGGCCCCGGAAAGTGGGCTCCAGTGCGCCTTAATGCGCCTCAGTGCGCGCCGGTGCGCGTGAACGTCGCTTTCCTGTCCGACCGTCGGACAATGCTTGGCCTTGGGAGGTTGAAAGACATGGACGACGCTCGGGCAGGAATTGCTCAGAGGGACGGGATGCCCGTCCTGAACTTCTTCATTCTGGTCTACCGCTGCGGCGAGTACTGGTGTGCCCAGTCGGTATTTACGGGCGACGTCGCAGAGAGCCGAACCGAGCAGGGCGCAATCGACAACCTCACGACCGCCATCGATTTGGCGATCGAGGCCGCGGAGAACGCCGGCGCGACCGCAGAGCAATGGCATGCCGGGCGTGCGGCACTCGGATCTGACGCCGATGTGCTCGCGATGTTCTTGAACGTGCTGGCCCAGAAGGACCCGGAGCGCGAGACCACGACGGCGCCGCGAGGCGACTACATCCGGAATGTTGCGGTAGCCAGAGGGGCCGCGGCGTAGCGGCGCTGCTTTCGCAGACGGACCATGGATGGCGAGCCCCGGTACAAGCTGTCGGTGCTCGACGGCCTGCTGATCAAACGGGGATGCGAGTCGGCAGGCAGAGCTGGCACCTACGTCTGGATCCGGCGCGGAATCGATGATGCGCCGGGACACGTCGCGACGTTTTCGTACGTGGCAGAGTTCGAGACAATAACCATCAACCACGCCTACATGGCGATGTCGCACCTCTACTTCAGCGAGAAAGAGATCAGGGCGATGATGGTCGAGTTGGGCTTCGAGCGTGGCCTCGATCTCGATCCCTGACTTGGTCCCCGCACGCCATGCCATTACTGGGTGAGGGTCCCAGGCTTCGAGCGCGAGCCCGACATTGAACACGTCGAGGACTCCGCGCCCGATACCGTGCCAGGTTCGATTGCTGCAATAGCTCCGCGGGGCAGATGAGGGTGCCATGTGCGAGCGGCGCGGCGCTGAGGGCAAGATGTCGCGCGCACGCCAAGCGGCATTGACGTGCCCCCGTTCTTAGTACCGGGTCAAGTGAGAGCTACTTCGACTTTTGCGCCGGCCCCCATGCTCGCGCCACCAGTTCGGTTCCGTAGAGGCGTTCGAGCAGGGCGCGCCACACGCGGTCGTCGCTCCAATCGGGATGGCGCGAACGGATGCCCGCCATTGCGATCTCTCGCACGTCCTCCGACATCGCGACGGCGAGGTCCACGCGCTCGCTTGGGCTCATGCGACGCCACGCGGCCTGTTGGATGCGTCGCGCGGTGGGGGAGGTGTCGATGCTCCGCACGGCGTTCATCGTAGCGCCCGCGGGGACCATGTACGAACCTGGCCGCGTCGGGCAGATCACGCGCATCGACCTCAATCCCCCCGCCCCCTTCTGGTGGGGCGGGAGGGGCCAGCGCTGGGTGAAAACGCGATTGCCAGGGTTGCCCTCAGGTCCTTCGCTCGTCGTCCTCCATTCCCGATTCTCGAGCGGCGCCATCGCAAGGCGTGGACCATTGCGATGCCAGGCGGGTTTTGCCGATTTGCCGAACGAGTGGGCCGGCAGTAATTCTTACGACTGGTGGGCGAACTAGGCGCGGTGGGCGGGTTCGCGCGGGCCGTCAAGTTTCTTGACGGTTTCCGTGCCCTCTCCGGCGGGGCTGCGGCTCGCTGCCGCTCAGGAGGAACGGCAAGTCACGACGCCAAGGGTCTGGCTCCCCTGGCGCCGCTAACGTCGGTACGATGATCGCACACCAGACCGCCGCTGCGCGACATCCTAACGGGAGCAGCCCCGCGATCCAACCCTTTGTAAGGTAGTGACTTGCATCAGGCGCAGAGAGTGCGCTCGATGGTCAAACCGCTGGAAATCGACCGGCTGACCGCGCGCGCATTGGCGCCTCGGGCCGGTTCGAGCGGCTCGGAGTGAACCTGCGCGGCACAATCCACGTATATGAGGGGGCAGACTGCTCGTTCGACGCGACCCCCGGAACCCCCTCCGACGAGCGGATCGGGGGCCCTTCGAAAGGGGGTTGTCGTTAGTTTGACAGCGGTTTTTGCGCCCCTACAATGCGCCTTTCCCTTCCGGGGGGCCCTAGAAGCGGTCTACCTCCCAGTCGGGAAATCGACAGAGAATCGAGAAAAACACGCGAAGCTGCGGGTGTAGCTCAATGGTAGAGCCCCAGCCTTCCAAGCTGGTTGTGTGGGTTCGATCCCCATCACCCGCTCCAGATAGCTCTTTCGAGGTCGGCCCTTTTGGAGGCCTCGCGACAAGCGAATACGTTGCTGCCGTAGCTCAGTGGTAGAGCACCTCCTTGGTAAGGAGGAGGTCATGGGTTC
>CBDURV010000015.1:0-16655 GCA_965369495.1 uncultured bacterium | reverse complement strand
GCCCCCCATGATGGCCATGCATCCTGGATCCAACTTCATGGCCAACTGTCAGCTACAGATCCGCGACGGAGGCCAGTACGTGGGCGCCGTGGTCGCGCAACCGAGTGGGCTTGCTCATTCCCACGAAATCCAGGTGCCACAATGGGAAGAGCCGCCGCGCATCCGGGTCGTCTCCGACGGTGCGCCGCAGGCGAACGTCGTCGTCACGCTGCACGCGATGCCGGGGCCCCGCGATCTCGACTTCGGCCCGACCGCGAGTCGCGTGGTAACGGATGAACGCGGCGAAGCGGACCTGCTCTGGCCCGCGGACTTCCCGATGATCCTCATCGCGCTTCGGCCCGAGGGCTCCGCGGCACCGACTCTGGTCGCCGCGACGAGTCGCGACCTGAGCCTTCCGGTTCACGAGATCGACCTCCAGAATGCACGCACGATCACAACCAGGGTCGTTTGGGCCGACGACGGCGCCGCGGTCGCCGATGCAGCGGTTACGTTGACGGGCTCGCTCGCCGGTACGCGCGATCGGATGGTGTTCATGGGCACGACGGGGCCGGACGGGAACTTTCGGTCTGCGGCCGTTCCTTTCGTAAACACCGATGACGCCAAGTTCGAACTCCAGAGCTGGGCCACGCGATACCGACGGGACGGGGCTCTGCGGGTGGAAGTTCACGAGGCACACGGCCAGAATCTGTTTGGTCCGAAGCTACCGCCACTCAAGGTCGGCGCGAAGCTCGAGACGCCGCGGCCGGGGGTCTGGATGACACTCCGGGGCGCGGGCGGCAGGCCGCAGGTGCCCGAACGCGTACTGCTCTGGCTGTTCGAGGGAAACAAGGCGGTGCACCATGTCGCATTCCGGGTTTCAGATGTGCCGGTCGATGGCGCGTGGTTCCTCTCACCCAATCGGTCGCCTCTCCGCTTTCTCGATCAGCAACTCGACACGGCGGTGTTCTGCATCACGGCTTCGGGTCGGCATTGGGCCTCGATCTCGCTTCCGTTCAACCGCGTCCGCGAAACCTGGGGAGCCGAACGCGCGCTCAGCCTCGAGCTGCCGGCTCAGGGCGCGGAAGCGCGCATTCAGGTGCTGACGCCGGACGGACAGGCTGCGGCCCATGCGCTCGTGCGCGTGCTGCCCGACGAACCACGGCCGTACGAGCGAAACAGCGTGATCCGCCTAGCGGCCGACGACGAGGGGAAGGCGGTCATTGGCGATCTCGATCGCGACCGAACGTACTCGGTGTTTGCCATCGATGCCGCGAGCGGCGCGATGGCGATCCGACGAAACACTCGCGCAGACGGGAGCACCGCCTCGATCCAGCTGCTGGAACCCCGCGTGGTCGAGTTCGATGTTAGCTTCGGACCGGACGAACCCGCCGTCCGGCCCCGCGCCGCATCCGTGCGAGGTTGGGCGCGCCTGAAACCGGAAGGGCTGCATCACGCGATGGCAGGTCGCTGGTTGCCGAGCGGGAAACTCAAGTTCCCGCGGATGGTTCCCGAGCTGTTCGAGTTCGACATTCAGGCGTTCGATCGCCAGCATGCGGAATCGCACCGAATGGCCTCCTCGACGCACCGGAAGATCCTCTCCGGCGCCCGCCTCCCCCGCGAAGGCGCGGTGACTCTGGAGCTCATCGAGCTCAAGTGAGAATACCGAGTCGAAATCTTCTGCTAGGAGCCCTGCTCTTGTGCAGCCTGGCCGCGTCGGCGCTCCAGATCGCGTTCCGGCTTGTTCCGCCCGGTGCCGCGAGCAGTGGCAGCACGACCGAGACGTAAGCGTCCCGAAGAATCACCAAGAGCCCGTCCCTCGCGAGGGGGACGGGCTTTTTTCGTGCGCGCGTTAATCTGGGGGCATGCCGGATCGCCTCGAACGCCTCAAGCAGTTGCTCCTCTTGCGCGCCGTCAAGTTCGGCGAGTTCACGCTGGCGAGTGGCGCCAAGTCGGATGTCTATGTCGATGGGCGGCTCTTCACCCTCAGCGCCGAAGGCGCCGCGCTGGGCGCCGAGTTGTTGTGGGAGCAGATCGCGCCGCTCAAGCCGCAGGCGGTGGGCGGCATGACGCTGGGCGCCGATCCGATCGTGGGCGCGCTGGTGCATCTGGCCGGCACCACGGGCGTTGCGATGGACGGCTTCCTGGTGCGCAAGGAGCCGAAGGGCCACGGCGCCAAGCGCGCGGTGGAGGGCCCGCGACCGGGGGGCGAACGCCCGCGCGTCGTGCTGGTCGAAGACACAACCACAACCGGCGGTTCCACGCTCAAGGCGGTGGCGCGCGTGCGCGAAGAGTGGAACGCAGACGTCGTCGGCGTCTTCTGCATCGTCGATCGCGAAGAGGGCGCCGTCGAGCGTTACGCCGCCGAGGGCCTGACCCTCACGCCGCTCCTGCGCCTCTCCGACCTGCGCCCCGCCTGACACCGTCTGCACACCCAAGCGTGCACCCGGCAGCAGCTAACCCGTTGCCATCCAACCCCTTACGCCGGCCCAGCTTCTCTCTCGGAGACGTCAGCGCCCACCACGGCGCACGCCACAGCACCTAACCCGTTGCCCCCAATCCCTTTGCGCTGATCCAATCTCTCCCCTGGCGAGCGATTCAAGGTGACCGCTCTCGGAGCGGGTCTCGTGAGTGGAGACGTGAGCGAATCTATCTCTGGACTCCGGGGGTCGGAAGTCTTCTCCCGATCTTGTCAGCGGTGCTCCCGGTGTCGTTGGTGCCAACGCCGCAGGCGTTGGACCAATAAACACGTAAAGGAGGGGCTCGTGGCAGGCGAGCCCCTCCAGCCAGGTACTGGCTTCCCCTTGGTGTCCCGAGCAAGCTCGGGACTTCCGTCCCACCAGATACCCACACTCCATCTCAGCGGACCCAACCCCCTGGTTGGATCCAAAGCCGGTACAGCCAGATCCGGAGCATTTACGGGTGGGCGCGGGCCACGATTAGTTAACCCCCGAAATTGAGAATTATTTCGCAGGTAGCGCTCGGTAGACTGACGCGGTGTCGGCCAACCCCGCTGTTCCCGTCCCGGATGAAGCCTCGCGCCGCATCCAGGACGCCGCAAAAGCCGCGCACGGGCGGGGTTTTGCGGCGCATCCGGACGTGGTGCTGGGGTTTTCCGAGTACTTCGATCGGATCTGTGAGTGGACCGTCTGCGACGATGCCCAAGCACTCGTCGCGCGCATCGAGAAGATGGAAGCGGCCGACTACTACTTGGCGTCGGCCTGCGAGTTGGGCTGCCCGGGAGCCTGGGACCGCCTGACCAACCTCTATCAGTCGCGCTTTCGTGCGATGGCATTGCGTTGGGGCGCCAGCGCGTCCGACGCCGACGAGATCGCGCGCGAGTTGCCGGGGGAGTTGCTCGGCAAGCCGGCGCATGGCCGCTGCGCCACCCGCATCGGCAGTTTCGATGGCACCGGAAGTCTGCTCGCCTGGTGCGGAACCGTGATCGATCGTGCCCTCGCGCGCCGGCGCCGCAAGCAGAGCCGCGAAACGGGTGCGGAGCTCGACGCGCGCCCGGACGACGGCGGTTCGCCCCCTCCCGACGCGGTCGTGCACACCGAAACGGGGCGGCGCGTTCACGACGCATTCGAGACGGCGCTGCTCGACCTGTCCGCGCGCGAGTTTCTGATCGTGAAGGGCAAGTTCGGCGACGGACGCTCGCAGAAGGAAATCGCGCAGCAACTCGGCATCAGCGAACCGCGCGTGAGCAACCTGCTCAAGCGCGCGATCGACCGCATTCGCAACGCCGTGCTGCGCGAGGTCCCGGACGAGACCGCCGCGCACTGGATGGACCGCGACGGCCTGCGCCCCGTGCTCAAGGATGCGATCTCGAGCCTGCTGAGCAACGACCCGTAAACTGGGGTATGCGACCGCTCGCCGTGCTTGTTTGCCTGATCGCCTTCGCGGCGGCCGACATCGTCGTGCTCAAGAGCGGCAAGAAGATCGAGGGCCGCGCGATCGAGGACGGCGACGAGGTCATCGTCAACCCCTACAACTCGAAGCATCCCAAGATGGTCTTCGGGGTGCGGCGCTTCCCGCGCGCGAAGGTCAAGCGCATCGAGCGCACGCTTCCCTCGCCGGCGCACGAGTTCCACGCCCGGCTCGCCGAAGCGCTGGATGCGACGGCGTGCATCGAACTCGCCGCATGGTGCGCGCAACACAAGCTCAAGAAAGAACGCGTCTGGGCGCTCGAGCGCGCCCTGCGCCTCGATGCGGACGCCGCCGCTGCCCGCAAGCTGCTCGGGTCCAAAGCACCCAAGGGACGCTGGAGCGAGCAGGTTGATCTGGCCCGCCGCCTGCTCGCGGCACCCGACAGCGAGCGCGCGGAACTCGTCGCCGAGATTCGCCGCGACCGCGCCTTTCCGTTCAGCATGCGCTACCTGCAGCGCGCCCTGCGTTCCACGACGGCCAAGAAGGGCTACCAGCGCGACCGTCCCGTCGCCCTGCGCGCGAACAAGCTCAAGAGTGGCGCGCGCTACACGCTGTTTGTTCCCGAAAAGTACGATCCGCTGGCGCCCACGCCGTTGGTGATCGGGTTGCATGGAGGGGGTGCGGGGGGCGCGGACGGCAAGCTCGTCGTCGGCTCGGGCTGGCAGGCGATGAACTTCTACCAGCGCCGCTGCGACACGCGCGGCTGGATCTGCGCCTGCCCGACGGCGTTGCAGGCGGGCTGGGGCGGCGGGTCCAACAACGATCTCATCGACGCGATCATCGAGGAGCTGTCGGCGCTCTACAACATCGACCAGAACCGCATCTACCTCGTGGGCCACTCGATGGGCGGCGGCGGCACATGGGTGCAGGGTTCCCGCACGCCGGAGCGCTGGGCGGCGATCGCGCCGGCCGCGTCGTACGGCGTGCGCGGCCTCGACGCATTCGGCAAGACGCGCACCGGCTTTTACGTCTACCACTCGGAGGACGACCCGCGCACGCGCATCGGCGGTGTGCGCCCGCAGATGAAAAACCTGCCCGGCAGCGGCAAGGACTTCGTCTACACCGAGCTCAAGGACCGCGGCCACGCCTTCCCGCCGGAGGTGATCAACGACATCTTCGACTTCTTCGCGCTGCGTCGTCTCGCGCGCGGGCCCGGCCGATTCAAGCCGACCATTCGCCCGCGCTCTTCGTTTCTGGCCAAGGTCTCGCGTGACGAGAAGAAGTACCTGCCCGCGCTGCCGGCGCTGGTCGCGAAGAGTACGGGTAGCGCAGGATCTGGCGGAAAGGCGGCGAGCCTCAAGTCGTTGATCAAGAAGCTGAAGATGGGCGGCGGCGTCGCGCAGCAGAGCGTGGTTCCGCTCGTCGCCTGCAAGGATCCCAAGACCGACGCCGCCGTGGCGCGGGTCGTGGTCAGTTCCAAGGCGGATTCCGGTGTGCGCGTCTACGCGGCGCAGATACTGGGCGAGCGCAAGGCGACGGCGCAGGTGAGTGCGATCGGCCGCATGCTGCTTATCGAGACGGAGACGCAGGCGCTGCTTGCGGGGCTCGACGCGCTGGAGCAGATCGGTTCGGCGGACGCGGGCGAACCGCTGCTGCGCTTTATCGAGAAGCGCCAGGCCTATCTCCTGCAGCGCGCGCGCGGCGACCAACTCGACCACTCCGACTGGTCGTCGATCGTGCCGCCCCTCGCGCGCGCCTGCGAACTCGCGGCGACGTTCAAGCCGAAGGGCGCCGCGAAGACGATCGGCCGTCGCGTGGTGATCGGCATCCTGCTCTCGAAGCTGACCGTCGTCTACGACCGGCAGAACCAGGATCCGCTGCCTACCGGACGCGCGCTTGCCCATTCGGCGTGTGGTGCGCTCGCGCGTTTGGGCGACCCCGCCGGACTCTTCTCATTGCGCGAAATGGACAAGGCCGCAGGTTCCGCGCGAGGAATTCCGATCCGTCACCTACGCGGGCCCGTTTCCATCATGAGTGGATGGCCAGAAGATCAACGCATCGCCGCCGACGCGCGCAGCGCCCTCAGGGCTTTGTCGAAGTAATCGACACGGGTCTGTCGCGCGCCTGTACATGTTCAGGAGCGAGGCGCCCATGGGGGCTGATTTCCGCGTCGGCGCGACTCTTGCTGGGAGAATATTCGACATGCTTCGACTCACGTGGATATTGATCTTCGCCTCACTCTCGCTGGCCGATGACGAAGTCAAAAAAGCGCCCGAGGTGGATGTCGGCGCGGTACTGCGCAAGTCGGAGCCGTTCGCCAAGAAGTGCGCCGCGTTGCGCATTCGTTTCGCCAAGGGCGTCGTGCGCGCGGAGGGCGAAGTCGCCTACCGCGGCGGCGGCCCGTGCGAGTACCTGATCAACATCTATCCCGCCAAATCGCACGAGACGGTGGTGCTGCTCGACGCGGGCATCGTGCCCGAGAAGCAGGACGCGCGCAACTCGCTCGAGGGCTACGCCAAGACACTCAACAACGCGTTGATGGCCGCCGGTTTCAAACGCGGCAAACCCTTCGCGTGGAACGACGAGACGGGCGAGGTCTTTCCGCCGTCGGGCGACGCCGTGCATATCTACGTGGAATGGAAGGACCCCACCAGCGGCGAGGCGAAGCGCGCCCTGATGAGCGACTGGCTCTGGAACTTCCGCACCACTCACACGATGCAGCCCGACTTCGTTTATGCCGGATCGACCTGGATCGAGCATGACGGCAAGAAATACTTCGCCGCCGATCTCGACGGCCTGCTGGTCGCCGTGCTCAACAACGCCTCCGCCCTGGTGGACAACCGCGAGGACGGGTCGCTCGACAACGGCGTCTATGAGGCGATTCCGCTTCGCATGCCGCCGCTCGCCACGCGCGTCGTCGTGGTCTTTTCGAAGACGAAACTCGACGGCTGCGAGAAGTACGAGCCGCTCAAGCTGCCGCCCGAACTGGTCAAGGCGCGCGCCGAGTACCTCGCGCAAAAGGCGAAGGAAAAGAAGGAAGGCAAGAGTGCGGCGGATGCGCGCAAGTCGCTCGAAAAGCGCCGCGAAGCGGAAGAGCGTGCGAAGGCCAAGGAGAAAAAAGCGAAGTGACCGAGTCGCAGTATGCACTCGCTCTGGTTCGTCGCGCCCGCCGGCAGTTGGAGGCGCTGCGCCTTCTACGTTGGGGGGCGCGGGGGGCGTTGGTCGGTGCCGCGCTCGCACTGTTGTGGACGCTGCTCGACAAGGCCGCCGCCGGCGGTTCTGTATCGCTGGGGTTGGGGCCGCTCGCCCTGAGTGTGGGTCTGCCTTTCGTGGCCGCGCTGGCGGGACTGGCAGCCGCGTTCATGCGTCCGTCGATTGCGCCGGTGGCAGCCGCGCTCTATCTCGACCGCCGCTGCGAGACGGACGAACGCTTCGTGACGCTCTGGTCGCTTCCGCGCAGTGTCCACGCAGACGAGTGGGCGGCCGCACTGGCACCCGTTCGGCGTCTGCCGCATCTGCCGCTGCCGCGTGAGGCGGGGCTGCTGCCGGTGGCGCTCTTCTGCCTGTTTGCCGCGGGGCTTCTGCCCGCCGCAAACGGCGAGGAGCTTGCCGTTGCGGGCGGCCCGGTTGCGCACGCGAAGACGGCGGAGAGCGCAGGGGCAGCCGCCGATGAGCCGCGCGCCGATCCCGAACGCGGCGAGCGACTGCTGCGCGAACGTGGAGTCCTGACCGCTGCCGCGCTCGAAGAGATCGAGCGTGCCATCGAACAGGGCTTCGTGCGCCCCGAGGAGCGCGTGGTCGCGCGTGCGGAGTTGGAGCGCGCCCGCGCCGGCGATACCGCCGCGCGCGAACGACTCGGAAAGGCGCTGCTCGAAGGCGCTGGAGCCCTCGGCGACAATGCGGGACCGAATGAAGGAGTGAAGGAGAAGCCTGCGGCACCTGAGAAGGCCGCGGGCGAGGAGGGAGCCGCGCACTCTCCCTATCCGGATGCGGCGCGTTATCTGCGTGACTACCGGGTGGAGGTGGCGCGGCTTCGGCGTGCGAGAGGAGAGCAGCGATGAGAGCGAGTAAGACAGGTGTCTGGCTGATCGGCGCGACCGGCAACGTGGCGACGTTGACCATCGTCGGCGCGCGCGCGATGGCGCGTGGTCTGGCCGGCGCGACCGGACTCGTGACCGAACTCAAGGAACTCCAGGCGCTCGATCTTCCGCGCGTCGATTCGCTGGTCTTTGGCGGCCACGAAGTGAGCGGCCGCGGGCTCATGGAAGCCGCGCGTGACTTTGGCCGCCGGGCGGGTGTGCTGACCGACCGACTGCTCGACCGTCTGGAAGAGGACATCGAGGTCGTGCAGCGCGAGATTCGACCCGGCGTGGGCGGCTCTCCGGTGCGCAGTCTCGACGCGCCGGCGCGCGAAACCGGTTGCGCCGCCGCCGTGCGGCAGGTGCAGCAGGACCTGCGTGACTTCGTCGAGCGCAATGAACTCGACCGCGTCGTCGTCATCAACGTGTCGACCACGGAGCGCTTCGCCGACCCGCGCCCGGAGTGGGAAACCCTGACCGAGTTGCGCAAGGCGCTCGACGATGATCGGCCCGGCGTCTTTCCGACGTCGATGGTCTACGCCTACGCGGCGCTCGACGCCGGTTTACCCTACGTCAACTTCACGCCCAGCATCGGCGCCTCGGTGCCCGCCCTCGACGAACTGGCGCGCGCGCGTGGCACCGTGCACGCGGGCCGCGACGGCAAGACCGGCGAGACGCTGGTCAAGACGACGTTGGCGCCGCTCTTCGCCCACCGCAACCTGCGCGTGCTGGCGTGGGAGGGCTACAACATGCTCGGCAACCCTGACGGCGAGGCGCTGCGCGATCCGCAGACGCGCTTGAGCAAGACCACCACGAAGGATCGCTCGTTGCGCGCGATCCTCGGCGAGCAGGCGGGCCACTCGGCAGTGCACATCGACTTCGTGCCGAGTCTCGACGACTGGAAAGTCGCCTTCGACTACATCCACTTCGAAGGCTTCCTCGGCGCCAAGATGGCGATGCAGTTCACCTGGCAGGGCTGCGACAGCGCGCTCGCCGCACCGTTGGTGCTCGACCTCGCGCGCCTCGCCGCCTTCAGTGACGCGCGCGGCGAAAGCGGTGCCCTGCGCCATGCCGCCTGCTTCTTCAAGGACCCCGCCGCCTGCGACGTGCATTCCTTCGAGGAGCAGTTCGTGCTGCTGAAGGACTACGTTACCGAGGCGACTGCCTCGTCGCGCAAGCACGCGGTTTAGTGCGGTGAGCGAGCAGCGCCGCGCATGGCACCGTTACGCCGTCGGGGCGTTTGCAGCGCTAATTCTGCTGCTCGGGGCCATCGCATGGAACCGGGGAACCGGCCCGTCGCGTCGCGCTCATCGCACCGACAGTCGGGTCGCAGCGGCATCTGCCGACGAGCGCAACGCGCGCGTCGGTGCTGCCCATGCGCGCGGAGAGTCCGAACCAGCGAGCAAGCATGAGCCCCCGTTGGCGGATGTCTTCTTCGGGCCGGTCAAACTCTCGTTCCTGGTCGTGGATCAGGGTGGGCGACCGGTGGCGGGCGCGCGCGTCGAGGTCGTTCCCGAGAACTTCCAGCCCTCCCGGCAAAAAGAGTGGGCGCGCTTTTCGGGAGAAACCGACCAGGGCGGGGTAGTTGTTTTCGATCGCTTTCCCGTCGCGCCGCACTACGTCGCCATGGCGATGACGCGAGGCGCATACGGCGCATCCGTCGTGCGTAGCGAGGAGCGAATTCGTGCGCCGGTGAAGATTGTCGTCAAGACGCTCTACTACCAGCGGATCCGCGTACAGGACGAGGCCGGCGACCCTGTCTCCACCGATGGCCACGCTTTCACTGCCGCGACCTCGTGGGTCGATCGGTTGCGGCGAATGGGAGTGTCGCTCGACGAGCGGAAACCGGGATCCAATGAGCTGCTCGTGACCCATGACTCCGCTCAGATCGTGTGGACTCAAACGTCGAACGGCCCGAAAGAGCCGGTTCTCACAATTCACCTGCCGGGCTACGAGCCCGTCGACGTTCCGGAGTTTCGGTTCGCGTTGGCGAGTTGGCCCAAGGCGAAGACGGTCACGGTCCGTTCGACTCGCGGGCCTGCTCGGATTGCGCGCTATCGCGTGGCGCTCCCGAACTTGGATCCGCTGCGCGCGCGGATGGGGGAACTCAACTGGCGAGTGCTGCACCTGCGTGTGAATGTGCGCTCCAAGTCGTCCGTCGATACGCATGTGATGACGCGCGACGCAGCCGAGTTTCTGGCCGCGCCCGGCTTGCAGTTCGAAGCGTGGCTAGACGGTCTCGACACGGTGATGGAATGCTCCGTACGGAAGGCTGAGGGCGGTTTCCTCGTTGAACCGCACTACCCGCCGCTCGCCATCGTTCGTCTCACCTATCCCATCCCGACGCGCGGCGATCCGCTCGCGGGCCGATTGCGGGTGCTCGCGTTTCCGTCGAAGTCCTATGCGGGCAGGATTCTCTGGCCCGGCGCGACGCTCCTGGGCCCGATGCCGGCCGGCGAGTACACGTTGGTGCGCGTGTGGAAAACCGCCAGCGGCCAGGCCGCGATGGACCGGTGGGGGCCGCAGGAATTCGGCCCTGGTTTTCACGACATCGAATGGCCGTAGGCGAGCGGTCCAGTTGCAGTCGGCTTTGGGCCTTGGGCTCTGAGCTTTGGGATTCGAACTCGAGCGCGGGCTTGAACGACCGAGGCCCCGTACCGATCTCTTCTCGGCGGGGCGGCCTAGTTGTGGCGCAAAGCCCACAGCCCAAAGCCGATCGCGCTAGACCTGCTTCGCAACCGACTTGAGTTCGGTCTGATACGAGGTGCTCTCGGCGTGGGCGCGCGTCTGGACGAGTTCTTCGTCCGTGATGGTCTTGAAGACCTCCACGACCTCGGGATCGAACTGGTCGCCTGAGCAGCGTTCGATCTCCTCTCGGGCCAGGTCGATCGGCACCGCGTCCTTGTAGACGCGCTTGGACGTGATCGCATCGAACGTGTCGGCGATCGAGAAGATGCGCGCGCCGAGGGGGATCTCTTCGCCGGCGATGCCGTACGGGTATCCGCCGCCCTTCCAGCGCTCGTGGTGGTAGAGCACGATGTCCGCGGCGCCCTTGTTGAGGAACTTGATGCGCGAGATCATCTTGTAGCCGATGAGCGTGTGGTTGCGCATCGTCTCCCACTCCTCTTCCGTCAGCTTTCCCGGCTTGAGGAGAATGGAATCCGGCACGCCGATCTTGCCCACGTCGTGCAGCAGCGCGCCGTAGGAGATCTCCATCAGGTCTTCGGCCGAAACGCCACAGCGCTCGGCGAGCAGGACCGCGTAGGCCTGCACGCGGCGGCAGTGATGCTTCGTCTCGTAGTCGCGCGATTCGATCGCACTCACCATCGCGTCCAGCGTCGCCTCGTATGACTCGCGCAGATCGCGCAGCAGATCCTCGAGCAGCGTCGCCTGTTGCTCGAGCTTCTTGTTCTTGCGGATCAGGTCGATCGTCTTCTCGACGACCTTCGCCTCGAGGCTCTTCTTGTACTGGACGTTCTCGAGCAGCAGGCGGCGGCGCTCCAGCGCGCGGCGCACGGAGATCGTCACCTGCGAGATGTTGAAGGGCTTGACGATGTAGTCGTACGCACCCAACCGGATCGCATCGACCGCGACGTCGATGTCCGAGAACGAGGTGATCACGATGATCGGGATCACGTCGGTCAGGTCGCCCAGATTCTTCATCAGGGTAAACCCGTCCATGACCGGCATTTTCACGTCGGTCAGCACGAGGTCGAACCCCTCGGTCCCGATCATGTCGCAGGCGACCTTGCCGTTCTCCGCTTCGGAGACGCGGTGGCCCTCTTGCTCGAGGGTTTCGCGCAAGATCTCGCGGATCATGGGCTCGTCATCGACGACGAGGATTCGAAAGTCACTCTGCGGCATGTGGTCGCGGTCCGGGGCCTAAGACGTAAGCCCCCGCTGAATGAATCGGACGATCGACCACTCCGTCTTAACAGCCACGGACCGGGATGCTGGAAATTAGGCGGATTCGGGCTCGGGCAGCACGGCCGGCTCGGGCAGCGGGGCTGATTCGGCCACGGGCACCGGAACCGGCGCCGGAGCGGCGGCAAACGACTTGCGCAGCGTGCCGTAGCCGAGGTAGAGGAACCCGGACGCCACCAGCAGGTTGATCGGGACGCCCCAAATGTGGCCGCGAGCGACTAAAACCACGCACGAGAAGAGCAGATAGAGGCCAAACACGATCTCGACGACGGCTTGCCCGACGGCGGCATTCGCCCGGTAGGACTTCCGGGGCTGGGCTTCCAGGATGGGACTATCGCCCTCCTTGGGTGTCCGCACGAAGCCGGTCTTGACGCCGAAGAGCGACTCCAGCACCGCGCGGCAGGAGTTGATCATGAGCGCCATGCCGAAGCCCAGTGCCAGCGGCGCCAGCGCGAGTCGGCGCCAGGTGAAGCGGCCCGCCTCCCACTGGCTGACGGCGTAGAAGCCGAAGAACGCGAAGACGACCAGGTTGAGTCCCAACAGATCGAGCAGGATCTGCACCGGCGAGGCGTGCCACTGCTCGCGCACCAGCACCAGCGGCAGGTGCAGGATCGTGAGCGCCGCCATGAGCAGGAAGGCGAAGTGGTTCGACAGCATGAGCGTCGCCTCGATCTTCGTCTTGAGCGGGATCTTCGCCTTCCAGATGGTGCCGAAGTGCTGCTGCAGCACCTCCGTGTAGCCCTTCGCCCAGCGGTGCTGCTGGCCCTTGTACGCGTCCACGTCCGCAGGCACTTCCGCCGGCACCGTCAGGTCGCGCAGGTAGACGAACTCCCACCCCTTGATCTGGGCGCGGAAGCTGATTTCGGTGTCCTCGGTGATCGACGACGATGACCAACCGCCGGCGTCGTCAATGCAGGAACGGCGCCAAATTCCCGCCGTACCGTTGAAATTGAAGAAACGGCCCGTGCGGTGACGGTAGGTGTGCTCAAGGATGAAGTGGCCGTCGAGGAAGTAGCCCTGCAGTTTGGTGAGCAGGTTCTTGTTGAGGTTGAGGTGTTCCCAGCGCGCCTGCACCAGACCGACGCCCGGTTTCGCGAAGTAGGGCACCATCTCCTTCAGCACGCCCGGCGGCGGCATGAAGTCGGCGTCGAAGACCGCGCACAGTTCGCAGTCGTCCACTTCGAGTCCAGCGGCGAGCGCACCCGCCTTGAACCCGTCGCGGTTGGTGCGGTGAATCTGCGCGGCGTCGATGCCTTGCTCGCGCAGCCACGCACAACCCTCCGCCGAAATCTCAACCGTCTCGTCGGTGGAGTCGTCGAGCACCTGGATGCGCAGCTTGTCGCGCGGGTAGTCGAGCTTGGCAATCTGCTCGATAATGCGTCGCACGACCGCGCGCTCATTGAAGACCGGAATCTGCACCAGCACAGTGGGCCAACCGTCGAGCTTGCCCTCGGGACTGGGGTTGTTCTTCCGCACTCGCAAATACTCGAAAAGCATGTGCGCGCGGTGGATGCCGTAGGCCGCCAGTAGCACGGAGAGGGGCACGTACAGCCCCAAGAGAAAGATTTGAATCCCGGTCAAAATGCACCCGCCCGCCGACGTTGCCTAAAATAGCCCGGTTTCGCGTACTAACAAGTGAAGGTACAAGCCTTTTCGTTCCCCCTGCCGCCGGAGCGCATCGCTCTGGAACCGGTTTCTCCGCGTGATAGCGCACGGCTGCTGCATGTGGGTGCAAACCTGCGCGACAAGCGGGTTTTCGACCTGCCTGAGCTGCTCCAGCCGGGCGATTTGCTGGTCGTGAACGACACCAAGGTCAAGCGCGCGCGCCTTTTCGGCCGGCGCGCCACCGGGGGCCGGGTCGAAATGCTGTTCCTCCGAGAGCTGGGTTCCGGGTTTCATGAGTCGTTGGTCCGCGCCAACAAACGGCTGCGGCCGGGGGAAACTATCCACCTCGACGGCGGCGTATTCGCCACTTTGGAGGAACGCCCCGACGGCGATGCGATCTGGCGCGTGCGGGTGGAGGGCGATCTCGATGCCGCTCTCGCGGCGGAGGGCCACGTCCCCCTGCCCCCCTATATCAAACGCGACGACACCGCCGACGACCGCGACCGTTACCAGACGATCTTCGCGAACGAGCCCAAGTCCGCCGCAGCACCCACCGCCGGCCTGCACTTCACTCCCGAATTGATGCAAAAGTTGGGGGTCCGGGGGATCGAGACGGTGACGATCACCCTGCACGTCGGCTACGGCACCTTCCAACCGGTGGACGTCGAGAACGTCGAGGACCACCGCCTGCACGAGGAGGAGTTCGAGGTCACCGAGCAGGCCGCGCGCAAGATCAACGAGCGCAAGGGTCGCCTCGTCTCCGTCGGCACCACCTCCACGCGTGTGCTGGAGTCGCTGGCCGCGACCGGCGGCATTCGCGCGGCGCGCGGCAAGACCGACCGGTTCTTGTACCCGGGCAAGGAGTTGAAGGCGATCGACCTGCTCTTCACCAACTTCCACGTGCCCGAGAGTTCGCTGCTGATGCTGGTGTGCGCCTTCGGCGGCATGCAGCGCATTCTCGACGCCTACCAGCACGCGCTGGCGGGGGAGTACCGCTTCTTCTCATATGGGGACGCGATGTTGGTGGAGCGTGCGTAGGCTCGTGGTGTTGGCCGCGATCGTGGCGACGGCGGCGCTGTTGGTCTGGCGTTTCGATCGACCGGCGCCCTCGCGGGCCGTGCGGCGCGCTATGGTCTTGCCGATCGAGGAATCACCGCCCCCGGAACGACCCGCGATCGCTCTGAACGATCTGGTAGGTGGCGAGGAGGCTCTGCACGCGCTTCTGCCGCGCCTGTCGAAAAACGGCGTCGGGGACTTCCACGAGTACGTTCTCGACCTGTTGGGCCGCGTGCCGCGCCAGTCGATCCTCGATGTCCTGGCGGACGAGTGGTTGCGGAAGGAGGATGGCGACTACGTCGGTTACTGCCGCGCCCTGCGCGAGAAGATCCCGCGCAGTGATCTGATCCTGCTTTGGTACGGCTACAACCTCAACGTCGTGGAGGGCCCGCCGCCATTCGTGCGGACACGGCGCAAGGGGGCCGATCCCTACTTGAACCCGACGCATTTCTTGAACTTCGACGACTTCGTTGGCTGGTACCCGGCCTATCGCGACGAGTTGGAGCTGCCCTCGCTCAATGAGGAGGAGAAGCGGACGCTTCACGAGAGTTGGATAGCGCCGTTGGGCCGCCTTCCGACACCTGGCGAATTGCGCCTGGGCATTCGCCTGCTGCGCCAACTCGAGTCGCGCCACGCGAAGATGCGCGAGAAGTACGGTGACTACGAGTTCAACACGCTCGACAAGCGCGCCATCGATGAGGACTTGCGGGTGACCACGCGCGAGTTCTTCGCGGCGGTCCAGCGCGAGTTGCCGGCCGAATACGACCGCCTGCGCACCTCGGATTTCTGGCAGCCGGAGACGAGCCAGGCGGGTCTGCTGCACGACGGTGAGTGACCCGCCCCGCGGGTAGACTCCGGGGTTCATGGATCCGGTCGTGCGCCACGCGGAGCTCTGTCGTCTGCTCGAAGACGCCAACTACCGCTACTACGTTCTCGATGACCCGAACATTTCGGACATCGAGTACGACGAAATGCTGCGCGAGTTGGAGGCGATCGAGACGGCGCACCCGAAGCTCGTCACGCCCGACTCGCCGACGCAGCGGGTGGGCACGGCGCCGCTCTCCGAGTTGGACAGCTACACGCGCTCGACGCCCATGCTGTCGATGGCGAATGTCACCAACAGCGAGGAATTCGGCGAGTGGGTGGATGGCTTGCGCGCGTTTTTGGGCCTCGAAGAGGACGACGAGATCGACTTCTTTGTCGAGCCCAAGATCGACGGCACCGGTCTGGAGCTGATCTTTCGCGACGGCGCGCTGGAAACGGCGGCGACGCGCGGCGACGGGCAGACGGGCGAGAACGTCACCGCGCAGGCGCGCACGATTCGCTCGGTTCCCTATCACCTGCGTGCGGATGCGCCGGAGGGCGAGCTGTCGATTCGCGGCGAGGTATTTATCGCCAAGGCGCAGTTCGAAAAGCTCAACGCGCGCCTTGCCGCCGAGGGCGCCGAGAAGGTCTATGCCAACCCGCGCAACCTCGCCTCCGGTTCGCTGCGCATGCTCGATCCGGGCGTGACGGCGCAGCGGCCGCTCGACTTTTTCGCGCATAGCGCTGGCGCTCTCGCCGGAATCGAATCACAGGAGGCGTTTTATGCGTCGTGTGCGCGTTGGGGGCTGCGCACCAGTCCGCTTGCGCGGCGCTGCGAGAGCGCGAAGGCCGTGGTGGCGGGGTACGACGAACTGCTCGCGGCGCGCGACGATCTGGCCTACGAGATCGACGGCATGGTGGTGAAGGTGGACAGCTTCGCGCTGCAGGAGCGCCTAGGCACCCGTTCACGCTCACCGCGCTGGGCGATCGCGTGGAAATTCCCGCCGATGCGGCGCACCACCAAGCTGCTTTCGATCGACGTGCAGGTGGGGCGCACGGGTGCGCTCACGCCGGTCGCGCACCTGGAGCCGGTGCCGATCGCCGGCGTTGTCGTCTCGCGCGCCTCGCTGCACAACGAGGACGAAATCGAACGGCTCGGCGTGCGGCCCGGCGACCGCGTGCTAGTCGAACGCGCCGGCGACGTGATTCCCAAGGTGGTCAAGGTGGTCAAGTCGGGGGGCGGCCCGGCGTGGACACCGCCGGCCGAATGCCCGGTCTGCGGGACCAAGGCGGAGCGCGACGACGACGAGGTGGTTTCGCGCTGCCCCAACGTCGCCTGCC
>CBDURV010000014.1:0-16764 GCA_965369495.1 uncultured bacterium | reverse complement strand
CGCGAGGTGGCAGGCGTCGTGGTAGGTGACGGGGGTGGGTCGCTGGAGGGGGCGCGCCTCGCGGATGCCGAGTTCGGCGAGGAATTCGTGGATGTCCTGCACCGGCATGCCCAGCTTCTTGAGATGCGCGCCGCACCCGGCGGAGTTGCTGATGAGCAGATCGACTTCGGGGAAGTTCAGGCGTCCCGCGAGTTCGCGGGCGAACGCGGGATCGCCCTGGTGCGCATGCAGGGCGCCGCAGCAGCCTTGTAGCCGCGGCGTGACCACCTCGCAGCCGTGCGCCAGCAGGATGTCCACGCTGTCGCGATTGACGTCGCGAAACCAGGCGTCTTGCACGCAACCGGTGAGCAGGCCGACGCGGGCGCGCGGTTTTTCGTCGGGCACTTCGAGTTCGGCGATCTTGGCGCGCGGCCACTTGCGCAGCAGTGCGATGCGGCGCGGGCCGCCGAATGCGAGTCGGAGTAGGCGTTTGCGCCACTTGGGCGTCGTCTGCTCGCGCGCGGTTTCCAGCAGTGCGCCGTAGTCCACACCGGCGGGGCAGGCGCTGGTGCACGCCACGCAGCCGAGGCAGAACTCGAGTTCCTGTTTGAGAACGTCCGTGTAGATGTCTCCGGCGGACTGGCCCTGCTGCATGAGCGCGATGCGTCCGCGCGGTCCGCTGCGTTCGCGCTTGGTGGCATCGAACGTCGGACATGCAGGCAGACAGAGTCCGCAATGGATGCAATCACCCAAGAACTTTGCCCGGGTTGAGGATGCCATCGGGATCCAGCGTCGCCTTGAGTTGGCGCATGGCGCGCATGCTGGGCTGGTCCATCGCCTTTTCGAGCCACGGGCGTTTGGCGAGGCCGACGCCGTGTTCGCCGGTGATGGTGCCGCCGAGGTCGAGCGCGTGCTGGAAGATGGCGTCGAACGCTCGGTGCACGCGCTGCATCTCGTCGCGGTCGTTTTCGTCGCACAGACAGGTCGGATGCAGGTTGCCGTCGCCGAGGTGGCCGAAGGTGCCGATCGTGACGTTGTGATCGCGCGCCGTCTGCTGGATGAAGCGCACCATGTCCGCGAGGCTCGTGCGCGGAACGGTTGCGTCTTCGAGCAGCGTCGTGGGGCGCCTGCGGGCGAGCGCGGCGAATGCGACTCGGCGTGCTTCCGCGAGTTCGTTCGCCTCGGTGTCGTCCTTGGCGACGCGCACCGTGCCCTGCTCCGCGCAGATGGCGCGCACCTGTTCGAAGTCCTCATCGACTTCGGCCGGATGGCCGTCGCACTCGATCAGCAGCAACGCATCTGCATCGTCCGGAAGTCCAACGTGCGCGTACTCCTCGACACACTGCATGGTGATGGCGTCAAGAAACTCCATCGTGCACGGGGTGAGCCCCGCGGCGAGGATGCGCTCGCCCGTTGCGGCGGCGTGCTCCAGTCGCGCGAAGGTGGCGGTGAGCGTGCGCATCGCCTTCGGCTTCGGGATCAGCTTGAGCAGGATCTTGGTGACGACGCCGAGCGTGCCCTCGCTGCCGATGAAGAGATCCTTAAGCGAGTAGCCGGCGACATCCTTCACGCAACGGCTGCCGAGCCACGCCGTTTCGCCGGTCGGCAGCACCACCTCGAGCGCCAGCACGTAGTCGCGCGTCACGCCGTACTTGAGTCCGCGCAGGCCGCCCGCGTTTTCCGCCACGTTGCCGCCGATGGTGCAGACGCGCATCGAGCCGGGATCGGGCGGATAGAAGAGGCCCGCCTCGGCCGCCCGCTCGGCGATGCGCTGGGTCACGACGCCGGGCTCCACGAGCATCGTGCGATTGAGGGCGTCCACCTCCAGGATCGCGTCGAAGCGCGCGGTGCACAGCACCAGCGAACCGGGCACCGGCACCGATCCTCCGCTCAATCCGGTCCCCGAACCCCTTGTGACCAGCGGAATCGCGTGCTTGCGGGCGAAGTTGACCAGATCGGCCACTTCCTCGGCGCTGCGCGGGAATACCACGCAATCGGGCCGCTGGCGCAGGGTGGCGGTCGCGTCGTAGGCGTAGGTTTCGAGATCCTCCGGCGTATGGAGGACCCGCTCACCGCCCAGGCGCCGCTCGAGTTCCAGGATCTGGCCAGGCGTCACGGAGCCATTCGAGCACCAACTAGCCACACCTTTTAGAATGCCCCCCGTGATCACCTGGAACAGCCGCACCCTCTACGAAAAGCCGACGACCGGGGTCTGTGAGATCACCGGTGCATACGAGACGGGCCGCTTCTTCATCCTCGATGGAGCAAAGCGCATTTTCGTGGGCAGCACGATCGCTCCGGCCGAGGTGCAGGACTACGCCGGGTACCTGACGGCGATGGGCACGGTCGAGGACTTCAAGCGCGGCTACTCGAAGCGCGATCGTGTCGAGGCGCGCATCGAGATGCCGAAGAAGAAGAAAAAGAAGTAGCGAGCCGCTACTTCTTCTTCGTGGCGCGCTTCACTTTTTCTTCGTTGCGCGCTTCGCGGGGGCCTTCTTCTTTGCGGCCGTCTTTTTGGCGGGCGCCTTTTCTGCGGGTGCCTTGCTCACTGCGGCAGTTTTGGCGGGGGCCTTCTTCTTCTTCTTCTTCTTTTTCTTCGCGGCTGCTCGGTCCGCTACCCAGACGGGCTGCTCGCACGTATCGGGCGTGGGGCACCAGCCGACGAGATAGCCGCAGTCGAAGCAGGTCTCGAACCTTTCGTGATCGTCGATGATCGAACGGAAGATTCCCTGCGGGTCCATGTACTGCGTCGCGCCGGACTCCTCACAGCGACGCTTCGCGTACTTCATGAGCCGGCGGTAGTTGAGATCGTCCATGGGAGCCTCGGGCAGGGGCCGGAGGGAGTGCGGCTCGCCCCTGCGAGCTGGGGGATATGGATCGGCTTCCCGATTGCCTTCCCGATTCTATTTGGCACCGCTTGCGAGTACTGTCCTGACCCGTAAATCGCGGCTTAGATTGCCCTCCAGCATCGGATAATAATCGGCGATGGGCTAGGCGTCCAGTTCTGTTCTCGGGCGCGACTCTTCGCGTGCCCGGGCGCGCAGCCAGCGAATGGCGGCGCGGAGGTGCCACGGGGCCACGCGCAGGACTTGGCCGCAACGGCGTCGGCAGTCACGCCACTTGCCCGCGCGTGCCGCTGTGCCGCTGGCGCGAAACCACGCGATCGCCCGCAGCGCACCGTCGTCTGTGAACTCTTCCACAATCCGCACGTACGCGAGCGATCGATCGGCGCCCGTGTTCCTTTTCGAAAGCGCCGAGGCCTCGGACCGCGCTTCGCCGGCGCCGAGGCGATAGGTGATCGGATCGCCCGGCAGGTGAACCCACGCGCCGTCGTGCGCGACTCGCATGAACAGGGCGAGGTCCTCGGCGTAGCGCAGGGACTCGTCGAAGCCCCCCGCCGCTACAAGCGCATCGCGCCGCACGACGACGCTGCTCGGCGTCGGCGCACCGCGGCGAATCATGCGCGGTAGCGGCGCGTTGGCGAGTGCGCGTTGGTCGCGAAGCCGCTCCCGGCCTCCTCTGTAGGAATCCACAGACCGTATGTCGCAGGCGGTCGCAACCGCCCGGGCGTTTTGATCCAGGGTCCGTTCCGCGCGCTCCAGGTAGTCGGGGGGCCAAAGGTCGTCGGAGTCGAGAAACGCGATCACATCGCAGTCGTCGAGTGCGGCAATCGCCACGTTCCGCGCTCGCGAAGGGCCGCCGTTTGTCGTCGTGCGATGAAGGCTCCAATCGATGGGGGCGGCGCACTCCCGGATCCACTCCTCGATCCCGTCGGCGGTCCCGTCGGTCGATGCATCGTCCACGATGACGACGCGTTCGGGCGGTCGCGCCTGCGCGGCGATCGACTCCAGGCACTCGCGCACGAGGCCGCGCCGGTTGTAGACGGGCACCACGACTCCAATCCTCATCCAGCGCGGGATTCTAGGCTGATGGCTTGCAGAATCTGCGATATTGCGGTGTGCGCCCGTCAATTTCCGTTGTCCTCACCACCTACAACGCGCTCAACGATCTTGAGTGCGTTCTGGCCGGATTCAGTCGCCAGACGGTGGATCCCGTCGAGATTCTCGTGGCGGACGACGGGTCTTCCCTGGATACGGTTGCCAGCATCGATAAGTGGCGCCCGCGCATCGGCGCCCGGATCCGCCACGTCTGGCACCCTGACACTGGCCGGCGCAAGGCGGCGATCAACAACAAGGCGGCCCAGCACGCGCGCGGCGACTACATCGCGTTTATCGATGGCGACACGATTCCGCACAGCTACTGGGTGCAGGATCACCTCGAGCGGTCGCGCCCCAATCGCGTGCTCTGCGGGCGTCGCGGCCGCCTCGGCCCGAAGATCTCGCCGACGATTACTCCCGAGTTCGTCGCGGAGGGCGGTCTCGAAGCGTGGTTCGGTTGCGTTGGGCAAAGCGCCCGATCGCGTGACTCGCGCAAACTCGCGCGCAGCATTCGCATGCCGTTCGCCGTCTCGTGGCTCATCGGCCTCAAGCCGCGCAAGCTCATGGGCTGCAACTTCAGCCTGCCGCGCAAGGCGTTCTTCGACGTCAATGGCTACGACGAGGAGTTCAGCGAGTACGGCGGTGAGGATCGCGAACTCGAGGCGCGCCTGCGGTGCTACGGCATGCGCATGGTTCCGATCATCAACCGCGGCTGCGTCTTCCACCTGCATCACGAACCGCACCGCGTACGACCCGACGTGCGTGCCCACTGCGATGCGCTGATCGCGCTGAATCGTCTGCGCTGCGAGCGGGGCATCGACTCGCACGCCGAAAGCGATCTCGGCATTCTCAAGAGCTAGCCCGCATGCCGCTCGTGGAGGAGCCGTTCGACTTCGAGATCTGCACGCTGCCGGAAATCGCGCGCGCGCTGATTGCGGACGGCGAGGAGCGCATCACGGCATTCGGGCGCACGTTGCCCGGATTCGTGCCCAGCGACCACGTGCTGGTCTACAGCGCGCTGCGTCAACTGAGGGACACCGGCGTGCTGACCGGCGAGTGTTTTTGCGAGTGGGGCAGCGGGCTCGGCATCGTGGCTGGACTGGCTGCCGCGTGCGGTTACGACGCGCATGCGATCGAGATCGAGAGTGACCTCGTGGCGGAGGGCGAGAGTCTGACGGACGACCATGGCCTGCGCGTCGCGCACAGCGTCGGTACGTTCATCCCGCCGGGTTCGGACGATCTCGCGGCGGCGGCGGGCGAAGACCTGGAGTGGCTCAAGCCGGGCGGCGCCGATGGCTATGACCTGCTCGGCCGGGACCCGGACGAGTTCGACCTCATTTTCGCCTACCCGTGGCCCGGCGAGGAGGAGGTCGTCTACTCGATTTTCGAGCGCCATGCGGGGCGTGGGGCGTTGCTGCTCACCTATCACGGCCTGGAGGGGCTCCGCGCCCGCCGCGCCACTGCGCGGTAAGCTGGGCGCCATGCCCAGACTCGTCTGGATCCTGTTGGTCTTGGCCGGCGCCGTCGCGCGGGCGGAGGATCCGGAGCTACCCATGCTCCGTCGCCACGGCTTGGACCCGACCTACGAATCCCTGCGCTCTTATCTGCGCGCGCTCTATCCGGAGCGGGGTACCGAGCAGGAGTTCAAGGCGCTGATCGCCGATCTCGGGCACTCCAGCGCGCCGCGACGGGAGTTCGCCACGCGCGCCCTGCTGCGTGGCGGCGCGGCGGCGGCGGGCGTGCTGAACGAGGCCCTCGACTCGGGAGATCCGGAGGTGGTTCGCCGCGTGCGGTGGCTGCTAGAGGAAGCGGAGCGGATGCTCGATGCCGATCCGATGCACGCCACATACATGATCATCGCGCGTCGCCGGATTCTGGGGCTCGCGGAGGAGGTCATTCGCACGCTGCCGATGGCGAAGGAGGGGTACGTGTACGAGGCCGGTTGCAAGGCGCTCGAGGCGACCGCGACGCCGGCGAGCGCGGGTGTGCTGCGCGTGGCGGTGCGCGAGGGGTCGAGTGAACTGCGCGAGGCCGCCGTGCGCGCACTGGCCGCCGTGCTCAGGAACAACGCAGCGAAGGAGATGGCGCCGCTGCTTGCCGATGAGGACCTGGGCGTGCGCCTGGCCGCGGCCATGGCATTGGCGCGGATCGGAGACAAGGCCTCGCTCGGCGCGTTGGTGACGCTGCTGGAGGCCCCTACTCCGCAGCTTCGCTTTCGCGCGGTCGTGGAGCTGCGCAAGCTGACCGGTCGCCGCTTCAAGTACGCTGCGTGGGCCGATGAGCAGTCGCGCCGGCCCGAGGTCGAGTTGTGGCGCAAGTGGGTGCGCGAGCAGGCGGGCGACATCGACTGGGAGCAGGCGCGCGTGGCGCCCGTCGGCGTTCACAACCGCATCCTGATCGCGCTCAATGGCAAGGGGGGCAGCGCCGAACTGATCGAGATCGACCTCGACGGCACCGTCGTCACGCGCAGGAAAATGCGCGGGAGCCTGCGCGGCGTCCACGCCATGCGCAACGGCCATCGCCTCGCGGCGTTCGCGGACCGCAAGCTGGTGGTGGAGTACGACGCGCAGGGCAAGGAGGTGTGGCGCTCGCCGACGCTTGCGGGTGCGCCGGCGTCGGTGCAGCGTCTCTCCAGCGGCAGCACGCTGATCGCACTCCCCGCGGAGGGGCAGGTGCACGAGATCCTGAAGGGCGGCGAGACCGCGCTCGTGTTGCGTCCGGGTGTCGGCTGCAACTTCGCGCAACGCCTTGCGAGCGGCATCACGCGCGTGGCGGTCTACAACACGAAGCGCGTCATCGACCTGGAGCGCGACGGCAACCTGAAGCGCGAGAAGATCCTTGATGCAGGGCCGCTGCATTTCATGGAACTCGACAACGGGAACCTGCTCGTCTGCCTGGCGTTGCGAAACCGCGTCGATGAGATCGACCGGAACGGGAAAGTACTCGGTTCGCTCAAGAATTTCGCGTGGCCGACCGCCGCGTTCCGCATCGCCAACGGCGTGACGATCGTGTCCGATAAGCGTGGCGTCTGGAAGGTGACCCGGGACGGTCACCGCCACCACATCTTCGTCGCGGACAGCACGGTTCGGATTTCCTACTACTAACGGTAGTTTTTTTCTGCCGTGCGTAACCCGTTGGCGCGCGGCAGGTTAATGAACGCCCGCGCGCCACGGCGCCACGGCCCCGCGCCCCTCCTTGTGGTGGTTTCTTGTCCCGGTGCGGCGCCCGCGAACAATCTTCTGCGATCTGCCTGTTGTTCGGCCGATACATGTTTTCACGGCAGCGGAACCAAGTACCGCGGCCGAAGGATCGAAATGCCTGCATTCGCATTACGCGAGCGTCGAGAGTCCCTCGGGCTCTCCCTTCTTGAAATGGCACAAGCCGCCGGCTGCTGCGCCGAAATCGTGCTGCATGCCGAATTCGGAATGGACCTTCCGCGCGATCTCCCCCTGCGCAATCGCCTGGCAACGGCCTACCGCGTGAGCCGCACCAGCTACGACCGCATGGTCGTCCAGGCCGCCCGCGCCTTCCGCGATCGCACGCGTTCCCCCGTTCTGACTGCATAATCGCTCTCGTCTGGCCTGCGATTCCGCCGATAATGGCGCCATGAAGGAGCAGGTGAGAACGGGGCAAGCTTCCCGGATCGCGAACGAAGCCGTTGTCGTTGCACGCGCATTGCGTGATCAACTTGCGCGCGTGATGGTGCTTCCCGACGAGGTGACCGAACCGATTCTCGTCGCGCTTCTCGCACGCGGTCATGTGCTCATCGAGGGCATTCCCGGTACCGGCAAGACGTTGCTGGCGCGGACGCTCGCGCGCATCACCGGCCTCGACTTCAACCGCATCCAGTTCACCAACGACCTGATGCCCGGTGACATTACCGGCTCGTCGGTCTGGCGTCCGGGCCCGGGCGAGTTCGAGTTCCTGCCGGGGCCGCTCTTTGCCGACATCGTTCTCGCGGACGAGATCAATCGCACGAGTCCGCGCACGCTTTCGTGCCTGCTCGAAGCGATGGAGTCGGGCACGGTTTCGATCGACGGCGAGACGCGCGCGTTGCCCGAGGCGTTCTTCGTGATGGCGACACGCAACCCGATCGAATTTCACGGAACGTATCCGCTGCCGGAGGCGGCGCTCGATCGGTTCCTGATGCGCGTGTCGGTCGGCTATCCGGAACCGGAGCGCGAGTTGGGGCTCTACCGCGGAAGCGACCCGAAGGACATGCTGGCGTCGATCGAACCGGTCGCCGCGCCCGGCGTGTTGCAGGACATCACGCGACACATCCACGAGATCGCCGTGAGCGATCCGGCTTGCAACTACGTCTACGAGGTGGTGGCCGCGACGCGCGAGCACGAGGGCGTGGCGCTGGGCCTCAGCCCGCGCGCGGCGATGGCATGGATCCGGGCCGCCAAGGCGCGCGCCGCATTGCACGGACGCGAATACCTGCTGCCGGACGATCTCAAGGTGCTCGCGCAGCCGGTGCTGGCACATCGCATCTTCCTGCAGGGCGGCGGCGACGCGAGCGAGCTTTTGCAGACCATCATGGCGCGCGTTCCGGTCGCGCTCTGACCGCCCGCCGTGAGGGTGCAACCGACAGCTCTCGGAATCAAGGCGTTCGCCTTCTACGTCGTCGTCGTCCTGGTCTTCTACGCCGCTCCGTACTCGAACCTGTTCTTCCTGCTGATCGCGTTCGCGACCGTGTTGGGTCTCGCCGGTATCGCGGGGTCGATGCGCAACGTCGCCGGTGTGCAGGTGCGCGTCGATGCGGTCGCGCCGGTTCCCGCCGGGTCGCAGCCGCGCGTACACTCCGAAGTCGGCGTGCGCGGGCGGGGACCAGGTCGTTGGCGGATTGGCCTCGTGCTGGGCGTGCAGCTCGACGGTGAGCGCGAGCAGTGCATCGGCGCCGCGTGGACGGAAGAGGGAGGGCAGTTGGCCGGTCATCTCTCGGCGCTTCCGCGCGGCATCCACACGATTCGGCGCGCGCGCATCATGAGTACATGGCCGTTCGGCATGCTGCGCGCCTCGCGAACGCTCGACATGCCGGGCGACGTCGTCGTCTATCCGGCGCCGCTTGCGCCCGATGACAGCCGCGGCGGAGCGGGTTCCGGAGGAGAGACGGGGGCGCCCGTCGCCTCGGACGGATTGATGCAGCCGTCCACGCTGCGCGAGTTCCGTACGGGCGATGCGCTCAAGCACGTGCACTGGCGTTCGATGGCACGCACCGGGCGCCCCGTGGTGGTCGAATGGGAAGGGGGTCAGGGGGACGGCTTCGAATTCGTGCTCGACCGCCGCTGTGAAGCGCCCGAACTCGAACACGCGCTTTCGCTGCTCGCCACGTTCGCGCAGCGCGCGCGGGACGAAAAAGCACCCATCACGCTGCACACCCAGGGGCTCTCCGCCAGCTTCGGTGGCGGCCGCGGTCAGCGTTCACTCCGCGAACTCTGGTACTTCCTCGCCGGCGCGCAGACGCTTGACGCCGGCGATGCCGCACCGCCCCCGGCGGGGCCGCACGTGCAGCGCCTGCCGCGGAGAGGAGACCTCTCGTGAGTCGCCCGCTGCATTTCGCGCTGGTTGGGCTCGTGCTGACCAATCTCGGCTTCGCCTACATCACCGAGGCGGCCAACTGGAACTGGCTGCTGCCGATGGTGGTGCTGACGATCGCTGCGCCGTGGCTCGCGCGCTTCTCCGGGCATCTCGCCTATCGCGGCGCCTGGAACGTGGCGGTAATCGCGGCGTTCGGGCTGATGATCCACCACGTCACGTCGTGCGACGGCGTGGAACATCTGCTCGAGGACGGGTTGATGCTGGCCGCGCTTTGCCAGGTGCATCTGCTCAACAACCTGGGCCGCATGCAGAAGCCCGACCTGCTCTTCTTCAACTCCTTCCTGATCGCGCTGGTCACGAGCTACCTGAGCGTGGACGTGGGCTACTCGGTCGTGTTCATGCTCTACGCGCCGTTGCTCGTCTTCGCGTTGCAGCTGATGGCGCTGGAAAGAAGCGGCGCGATCCTGCCGACCGGACATGCGCGCCGGTTGCTGTTCGCGGGCGCGGGGCGCGCAGTCGTAGTGGTGGGGCTCACCATGGCGGTGTTCGTTCTCGTGCCACGCGACTTCACGCGCAAGGGCTACTTCGGCGACAAGGTGAACCTTTCCAACCCAGGTGGCCTGGCGCGCATCGACTTCTCGAAGAGCGTGCACCTCGACAGGGTGGGTAGTGCGCGCGCCAGCAACCGCGTCATCCTGCGCGTGCATCTGGAGCGCGGTGCGCGGCACGCCGTACCGCAACACTGGCGCGGTGCGACGCTGGACGATTTCGACGGCGCCCGCTGGAAGCCGGCGCGTCAGACGCGCGTGTTGGCGCCGGTTCGCTGGCGGCGTGTTGGCCGGGACGAGACGCACTGGGTGCGGGGCCGCGGCGAGGCGGTTGCGCAGGTGACCGTGGAGCGCGTCGGATCGACCGAGGATCGACTCCCCTTGCCGCTCTCCACGCTCGATGTGCGGCTGGGGGCGAATAGCGCGGGTGCGCGCCTGCTGCCATCCGGCGACCTGACGCTGCGGGCGGCCGGCCAGGTACCGCGCGAATACAGTCTGGCGATCGGACGCGAGGGCGCGTTTTCAGGCACCGTGCGCGACGCGCGCGCGGGCACACGCCTTTGGACGCATCTGTTCGTCGCACCCGAAGCAGTGCCCGACGCGGCGCGTGCGCTGGGGCAGGAAATGCGCGGCGACCTGCCTCGTGGCGGCGATCCCGCCCCCATCGTCGAACGCGTGCGTCAGGCGCTCTCCGCGCGGTTCGCCTACCTCCCGCCCGGCACCGACGGCGGCGCGGCTACGTTGGGAGATTTCCTCACGACCGCGCGCGGCGGACACTGCGAGTACTTCGCCAGCGCGATGGTCGTGATCCTGCGCACGCAGGGCATCCCGTGCCGGCTTGTGACCGGGTTCCGTTCGGACGAGTGGGACGAGACCACGAACGTGCTCACGATTCGCTCGCGGCACGCGCATGCATGGGTGGAGGTCTTCGATCCGCAACGCGGCTGGTGGACGACCGACCCGACGCCGACGGTGGCCGCCGACGAGGTGATCGCGGGACTGGGCCTGTGGGCGCGAATGGAGTATCAGCTCTCGTCGCTGTGGGATCGGGTCGTCGGCTTCAACGGTTCGGCGGCGGAGGGCGTGCGCGAGTCGCTCGCGGCGCTGCCCGGCAAGCTGCGTGAGAATCCGTTCAAGGTGGGGCTCGCGCTGGCGCTGCTCGTGGCCGTGGTGGTGCTGCGTCGCCGGCGCCACGGTCTGCCGCCCGACGTTCGAAGCTATGCGCGCACCTTGCGGCGGCTTGGTCTCTCGCTCGATCCGGGCGAGACGCCGCGCGAGCTTGTGGAGCGCGCCGCGTTGGTCGAGCCGCAGCAGGCGCTGCTCGTCGAGGCAACGCGCGTCCACGAGTCGCGCCGCTACGCCTCCTGAACCAGCGCGACGAGAGTCTCGCCCGGTTGCGGGTCGAGCGGTGCGGTGACCGTTCCGACATTGATGGTGCCCGAGCCGGAGACGGTCATGAGCGGGAGCGCATCGGGGCCGTGTTCGGAGCGCCAGGCGTCGAAGTCGAACTGCTCGGTCAGCGGTGTTGCCTTGCAGACGGCGCCGTCGCCGAAGCGCGCACCGAGGGTGGCGAAGTCGGCGTCGCTCGCGAACAGCAGTCGCACGCTGCGCGGTTCCCCGTCCCCCTCCCCATTCTTCTTTCCGGAGACAAGCCGGTAGACCTCGGCGCGACCGAATAGATGGGTGTAGTGCTGCGCCGCGAGCTTGTTGACCTCGTCGTTGGGCGTAAGTGCGAGCAGGCGCCCCATGCCCTGCAGGTCGATGCGCTCGTCGGTGGTTTCCGACAGTAGATTGCCGTGCAGTGCATTAAGGCCGTCGAGGCGCGCGGTGCGCACGTTGCGCGCGTTGGTATCGACCAGCAGCACCCGCACGCCCAGCCCTTGCAGCGTCGTGGCGATGGCGCGGCCCCACGCGTGCGCGCCCATGACCAGCATGCCCTGCGGGTTGGGCGACGCGAGGCCGAGGCGGTAGGCGAGCGGCGCGCCGCCGAGGCCGTAGAGCGCGACCGTGCCGACGATGATCAGGAAGGCCAGCGGCACCAGCATGCGCGCGCCCTCGAAGCCCATCTGCTCGAGGCGCAGCGCGAAGACGGACGCGATGGCGGCGGCGACGATGCCGCGCGGCGCCATGCAGGAGAGGAATATCCGCTCCACTTTCGAGAGGGACGATCCCGCCGTGCACACGAGCACGCTGATGGGGCGCACGATCAGGATCATGGCGGCCAGGAACGCGAAGGCGCCGGGGCCGAGCATGCGCACGTCTTCGATACGGATGCGCGCGGCCATGAGGATGAAGAGCGCGGCGATGAGCAGCACCTGCACCGTCTCCTTGAACTCCACGATGTGGCTGATGTCTACGCGGCGCTGGTTGCCGAGATAGACGCCCATGAGGGTCACGGAGAGCAGTCCCGCCTCGTGGTGGATCAGGTTGCCCAGAACGAACACGGCGACGGCGAGCGCGAGTGCGACCGGGCTGTCGAGGTGGTCGGGGATCCAATAGCGGTGCAGCAGCTCGGTGAGCAGCCAACCGGCGGCGAGGCCGAGTCCACCGCCTCCGATCAGCGTGATGAAGATGCTGCGGAACGCCGCCGACACCGCGCCGCCGGCGGTTCCCGCCAGCAGGCCCTCCAGCACGAGCACGGCCAGCACGGCGCCGACCGGATCGATCAGGATGCCCTCCCACTTGAGGATCGGGCCGACGGCGCCGGTGGGGCGGATCTGGCGCAGCAGCGGGCCGACGACCGTGGGGCCGGTCACCGTGAGCACCGCGCCGAGCAGGACCGAGGCGCCCCACGGCAGGCCCGCCAGCAGATGGGCGGCGAGCGCCGCGAGCACCCAGGTGATGAGCGCGCCCACGCTCACCAGGCGGCCGACCACGCGGCGGTAGTCGGCGATTTCGGCCCACTGCAGCGTGAGGCCGCCTTCGAACAACAGCAGCGCTACCGAGAGCGAGACGACGGGCAGCAGCAGTTCGCCGAAGAGACGGTTCGGATCGACAAGGCCGGCGACCTCGGGACCGGCCACGAAGCCGAAGACCATCAGCAGCAGGATCGACGGCAGGCGGAAGCGCCACGCCAGCCACTGCGCGCTCACGCCCAGTATCACGACGGCCGCGAGTCCGGTCACGAGCGATACGGTCACTTTGAGACAATAGCAGAGCGGCTTTGAGCCATGGGCTTTGAGCTCTGCGCCGCGACCAGACCAGCCGCTCGCGCGCGATTCGGCGTCGGGCCTCGCGAGGCTACGTCGCGATTCGCTTGCGGACGATCTCTCTGGTCGCGGCGCAAAGCCCTCAGCTCAAGGCCCACAGCCGAACGACTATCCGTCCCTAGCGACTTCGTTAATTACGTCTTCGTGGACGTAGAGGGGCGCGCCGGTGCGCACCGCGAGCGCGATGGCGTCGGAGGTGCGGGCGTCCACATCGATTTCGCGGCCCGCCTCGGTCAGCAGCGCGAGGTTGGCATAGAAGGTGGAATCCTTCAGTTCCGTCACTTCGACCCGCTGCAGCGTTCCGCCCAGGGCGTCGATTATGGCGTGCAGGAGTTCGTGGGTGAGCGGCCGCGGCGTGGCCTGCTCCTTCACGAAACGGTCGATGGCGGCAGCCTCGGCGAGGCCGATAATGATGGGAAATTCGCGGCCGCCACCCTTTTCACGCAGCCAAATTTGCTGGTGGTCCATCGTGTCGTTGATGATGATCCGTGCGAGTTCCGCCTCCAGCATCCGGTCCATGCCGAGAGTGTACCTGCTGGCGGATTCGCTAGGCACTGTTTGAAAACTCGCGCGTCGGCCGAACTCGGCGGGAGATTTCAAACAGTGCCTACTCCCTCCGCTTTCCTGATAATGAACCCATGCCGCAACTGCGGGTCGTAAAGGGCCGGACCACGGCCACCGAGTTCTCGTTCGAGGGCGACATCACGCTCGGCCGCGCGGCCGATTGCACGATTCGTCTCTTCGACGACGCGGTCAGCCGCCACCACGCCGAGATCCGGCGCGAGGGCGCGGCCTGGGTCGCCGTGGACAACTCGTCGGCCAATGGGCTGTACGTCAACGGCCGGCGTGTCGATCGCCAGGTGCTCAAGACCGGGGACGAAATCGCGATTCGCGACCTGGTGCTGCTCTTTCTCGGCGACGGCGCCGTCGATCGCCCGACGGTCGTTTCGTCCGCCCCGCTCGATATCAAGTCGCGCGTCGAGCCGAGTAGCGCGCGGGTGGCGGGTGGCCGCGAGGAGGAGCTGCTGGCACGGCTCGCCGCCCTCCACGCCTTCCACGGAATCTTGTCGCAACCGCGCGCCACGCTGCGCGAGCAGGTTGTACCGCAGCTGGAGCAGGTCTTTGCGCCGGCGCGCGCCGCGCTCGTGCTGCCCGAAGGCGACGTGGGGCGCTACTCGCGCTCCGTTATCGACCACGTGCGCGGTGAGGGGCAGGCGATCCTCGTGCACGACCCCGCCGACCAGCTGCCGGGATCCAACTCGCTCATCGAGGAGCGCGTGCTTTGCGCGATGGCCGCGCCCCTCGGCGACTTTGGCGTGCTGTATGTCGATCGAATCAGCGGGGAGCCGTTTGCCGACGAGGATCTCGAACTGCTCGCCTCGCTAGCCAATGCGGCCACGCCCGCCCTGCGGCCCGCCAGTCTGCGTCCGCCGGCGCGGCGCGGCAAACAGACCATGATCGGCGAATCGCGCCCCATGCGTACGCTGCAGGACGAAATCGCGCGCGCCGCACCCTCCGACGCGACCGTGCTCGTTACCGGCGAGACCGGCACGGGCAAGGAGCTTGTCGCGCGGGCGCTGCACGTTCGGAGTGCGCGTTCGCGCGGCCCGTTCGTCGCCGTCAACTGCGCGGCATTCGTCGATACGCTGCTGGAGGCGGAGCTCTTCGGCCACGAGAAGGGCGCGTTCACCGGTGCCGACAGGGCGCGCGCGGGGCGCTTCGAGCAGGCGCACAAGGGCACGCTCTTCCTGGATGAAGTCGGGGAGTTGGCGCCCGGGGTGCAGGCGAAGCTGCTGCGCGTGTTGGAGACGCGCGAGTTCCACCGGATCGGGGCGGCCAAGACGACGCGTGTTGACGTGCGCATCGTCGCGGCGACGAACCGCGACCTGAAGGGCGGCGATTTCCGCGACGACCTCTACTACCGGCTGGGCGTGGTGACGCTAAACTGTCCGGCGCTGCGTGAGCGTGGCGGCGACATCGCGCTGCTGGCGACGCACTTCATCGCGCCCAAGCGATTCACGGATGCCGCGCTGGAGATGCTGGGCAACTACGCGTGGCCCGGCAACATCCGCGAACTCGGAAACGTCTGCGAGCGCTGCACGGTGATGGCCTCCGGCGACGTGATCGACGCCGACGCGCTACCCCTCGAAGTGCGTCTCGGCGGCGGGACGCCGGGACCGGAAGCGGCGGGCGCGGTGCCGACGCTTAAGGAGATGGAGCGCGAAATGGTCGTTCGCGCCCTTGACGCCACGGGTGGCAATCGCACCAAGGCGGCCGCACTGCTGGGGATCACGTATCCCACGCTGAAAAAGAAGATCGACCAGTTCGGTCTCTAAAGAACCTTTCATGTCGGCCACAAGAGTCTTCTAGGCTCTCAAGCTCCTTTCTGGTCGCTAAGTCGTTTTGCAGTAACGACTTGCGGCAATTTCGTGGGTTCGGTACACCGCTCGCAATAGGGGAAGTCTGAGCAATCGGTGGCGGGTGCCGCCCCGGCCTTCTCAGCAACAACAACCCAGGTAACCCAAGGGAGAACCGACATGAAAAAGTTGATCCTTATTGCGGTCGGGCTGGCATGCGCCGGGGCCTTCATCGGTTTCGATGCAGTGCACGCCACAATCGACCGGGCGCGGACGCACGTGCGCGCCAACCTCATGACCCCCGAGATGGAGCTTGAAGCGCAAATCTCGGAGGCGCACGAACTCGCCGAAAAGTGCGGCGAGTCCGTCATTAACGGCAAGGTCGCGCTGGCCCGTCTCGACTCGATGATCGACGAGCGCGCCCGCGACGTGAAGCACCGCACCCATTCACTCGATCGCGATCGCAACGTGCTCGAGCACCGGCAGGTCATGCTGCGCGAGTCGCGCACGACATATCTGATCGCCAACGAGCGCGTCAGCCGACGCACCCTCAACCGCGATGCGCTGCTGCGGGCGAACGCCTACCGGACCGACCGCGGCATTCTCGACCATCTTCAGGAGACCGTCGAACAGCTTCGCGTCCAGCGTCAGCAGACGGCGCTGGAGATCGAGTCGGCGACGTCCGAGCAGGTGCGCCTCGACGGCGAGATCGACTCGCTCGGCGCGCAGCTCGAAAATCTCAAGGCGCGCCGGGCCGTGGCCCAGACGCGCGAGGAGTCCAAGTACGTCTTCGACCGCTCCGCTTTCGACCAGGCGCGCGACAAGGTGGCGACCATTCGCGCGACGATTGTCGAGCAAAACAAGCGCCTCGACTTCTACGGTCGCCGCGCCCACGGCGCCAAGGGCCTCATCCCGGCCGGCATCGACACCGCCGAGGACGAAAACGGCCTCGAGGCGATCGCCAGTGTGCTCGCCGACGAGATCTCGGAAGAAGAGCTGGCGGAAGCCGGCCAACTCACCCCTGCCCCGGTCACGGCCCTGCGCCGCTGACCAGGACGATTCGCCTAGGGGGGCTTCGGCCCCCCGACTTTTCTCCCTTACACCGAAAGGAGCCTCCGATGCGCGCACTCTCGATCATCCTGTTCACCGCGGTCGCAACCCTGTGGATCTGGTTCGTCGTTGCCGTCGCGCC